>NZ_JBTBFV010000015.1:0-101066 GCF_054786995.1 Mycobacterium sp. ZZG | reverse complement strand
CTGCGGGTTGTTGGACCAGATCTGGCGCCAGATCTGCTTGGGGAACGCGGTGAACGCGAGTAGGTCTGGCCGGGCTGCCTCCAAGTGATCAGCGACCTTGGGCAGTTTGTCGGCGAGCGCGTCGATGATCCGGTCGTATTGTGCAGCAACGGATTCCGCGTCGGGTTGGTCGAACACCGAATGCAATAGGGTGCGTACCCAGGGCCAGGACGCCTTCGGGGTGACGCTCATCAGGTTGGTCGTGTAGTGCGTTCTGCAGCGCTGCCACGTCGCGCCGGGCAGGGTGGCGCCGATCGCGGCCACCAGGCCGGCGTGGGCGTCACTGGTGACCAGTTTGACCCCAGACAGTCCGCGGGCGGTCAGCGACCGCCAGAACGTCAACCAGCCGGCCCCGTCCTCGGCGGTCGTGACGTCGATACCGAGGATCTCGCGGTAGCCCTCCTTGTTGACCCCGACCGCGATCAGGGCGTGCACGTTGACCACCCGGCCCTGCTCGCGGACCTTGAGGACCAGGGCGTCGGCGGCCACGAACGTGTACGGCCCGGCATCCAGGGGGCGGGTGCGGAACGCTTCCACGGCGGTGTCGAGTTCCTTGGCCATCACCGACACCTGCGACTTCGACAACGACGTGATGCCGAGAGTTTCGACGAGCTTGTCCATCCGCCGCGTCGAAACCCCGAGCAGGTAGCAGGTCGCGACCACCGTCGTCAGAGCCCGCTCCGCGCGTTTGCGGCGTTCCAGCAGCCAGTCCGGGAAGTACGAGCCCTGCCGCAGCTTCGGGATTGCGAGATTCAATGTTCCCGCGCGGGTGTCGAACTGGCGGTGCCGGTAGCCGTTGCGGGAGTTGGTGCGCTCGGTGCTGCGCTCGCCGTAGCCGGCGCCGCACAGGGCGTCGGCCTCAGCACCCATCAGGGTGTGGATGAACGTGGCCAGCAGCTCGCGCAACACGTCGGGATGGGCGGTGGTGAGTCGTTCGGCAAGCACCGCGGGCAGGTCGATATTGTGGGCAGTGGTCATCGCGTTGATTCCTTTGCTCGAGTGACTTTGGTCGGTCTCTCGAAGAATCACGCGATGACCCTCAATCAGTCGGCTACGACACGCCGGTACCGCTGATCAGGTCCGACTCGTACACCACTCTGCTGGACGCAACCCACCGCTGCATACGCTCTAGCCCGCCGAGCGTGGGCCCTATGCACGGAGACTGCCGGATATCTGCGCATAGGCCCCACGTTCGATCAGTTTGGCGCGAACGCGTTCGACGATGACCTCGGGCCGGCGCAGCATGTCACTACTGACCCGTATCAGGGCCCATCCCGCAGCCTCCAGCAGTGCGAGTCTCTCGATATCCCAGGACCTCTGGCTGCGGTCGTTCCAGTGCTGGACACCGTCGTACTCGACGGCGACCTTCCACTCACGCCATCCCATGTCAACACGAATACGCAAGTCTTTGAACACGATCTGGGTCTTCGGGCGAGGCAGTCCACCGCGCACCAGGACAAGCCGCACCCTGGATTCCTGCGGCGATTCCGCACCGCCGTCGACGAGGTCCAGCAGCCGGGGTATCCCCGCGACACCGCGGGCACCCGGGTGCGCCGCAGCGACGGCTGCGATCTCAGCCGCAGAGACGCGTGTCGCGTTCATCAGCGCGTCGATGACCGGTATCGCCTGATCGGGTGGGCGGGTACGGCCGATATCGAAGGCGGTGCGTGCGGGTGTCGTCGCGTCGACGCCGGCGACGAGGCATGTCTCTTCAGCCGCCAAATGCCATGAGTGCGCGACAATGCCTGCGGCTGAGTGCCGGTCGGGGCGAACGATCTCTGCGGGTGCGGTCGCATCGATCCACTTGGTCCCGAAGACAGCGGCAGCCGACATCCCGCCGAGAACGGCGCCCGTCGCCAACCACGCGCCTTCCGCTTTGATCCGGGCTGTGACTTCGACGTCCTTGGGAAGGTAGACATCACGGAAGATCGCGCGGTAATGGCGAGCCAGGCCACGGCGGGTGAGGCGGCCATTGCGCACAGCGGCACTGCCCAGAAAAGGTTCCACACCCCCGACCGTCGCCACGAGTGCCGACGAAAGTGGGCCTCCTGCACGCTTTTCGATGCAATCCTGTGCATAGGACCCACACTGGGGATGACGAAAGGCCCGGCCCCGCGAACGGGACCGGGCCTCTTCGTACAGGGACTTAGAAGTCCATACCGCCCATGCCACCGGTCGGGTCGCCGGCAGGTGCGGACGCCTTCTCCGGCTTGTCGGCGACGACGGCCTCGGTGGTGAGGAACAGCGCCGCGATGGACGCCGCGTTCTGCAGCGCCGAGCGGGTGACCTTCACCGGGTCGGCAACGCCGGCCTTGAGGAGGTCCTCGTACTCACCGGTCGCGGCGTTCAGGCCGTGACCCGCGGGCAGGTTCGACACCTTCTCGGCGACGACACCGGGCTCCAGACCACCGTTGAAGGCGATCTGCTTGAGCGGAGCCGACAGCGCGACACGCACGATGTTGGCACCGGTGGCCTCGTCACCCTTGAGGCCGAGGTCGTCCAGCGTAGGCGCCGACTGCAGCAGGGCCACGCCGCCACCGGCGACGATGCCCTCCTCGACGGCTGCCTTCGCGTTGCGGACGGCGTCCTCGATGCGGTGCTTGCGCTCCTTGAGCTCCACCTCGGTGGCAGCGCCGGCCTTGATCACCGCAACACCGCCGGCCAGCTTGGCCAGGCGCTCCTGCAGCTTCTCGCGGTCGTAGTCGGAGTCGCTGTTCTCGATCTCGGCACGGATCTGGGCCACCCGGCCGGCGATGGCCTCGGGGTCACCGGCGCCCTCGACGATGGTGGTCTCGTCCTTGGTCACGACGACCTTGCGGGCCCTGCCCAGCAGCGAGACGTCGGCGGTCTCGAGGGACAGGCCGACCTCTTCGCTGATGACCTGGCCACCGGTGAGGATAGCCATGTCCTGCAGCATTGCCTTGCGACGGTCACCGAAGCCCGGGGCCTTGACGGCGACGGACTTGAAGGTGCCGCGGATCTTGTTGACCACCAGGGTCGACAGGGCTTCGCCCTCGACGTCCTCGGCGATGATCAGCAGCGGCTTGCCGGACTGGATGATCTTCTCCAGCAGCGGGAGCAGATCCTTGACGGTCGACACCTTGGAGGCGACCAGCAGGATGTAGGGATCCTCCAGGACGGCTTCCTGGCGCTCGGCGTCGGTCACGAAGTAACCCGAGATGTAGCCCTTGTCGAAGCGCATGCCCTCGGTGAGCTCGAGCTGCAGGCCGAAGGTGTTGCTCTCCTCGACGGTGATGACACCCTCGTTGCCGACCTTGTCCATGGCCTCGGCGATGAGCTCGCCGATCTGGGTGTCGCCCGCGGAGATCGCGGCGGTGGCGGCGATCTGCTCTTTGGTCTCGACCTCCTTGGCCGACTTCAGCAGCGTCTGGGTGACGGCCTCCACGGCCTTCTCGATGCCACGCTTGAGGCCGAGCGGGTTGGCGCCGGCGGCCACGTTGCGCAGGCCCTCACGGACCAGTGCCTGGGCGAGCACGGTGGCGGTGGTGGTGCCGTCACCCGCGACGTCGTCGGTCTTCTTGGCGACTTCCTTGACCAGCTCAGCGCCGATCTTCTCGTACGGGTCCTCGAGCTCGATCTCCTTGGCGATGGACACACCATCGTTGGTGATCGTCGGGGCGCCCCACTTCTTCTCCAGGACGACGTTGCGGCCCTTGGGGCCGAGCGTCACCTTTACCGCGTCGGCGAGGCTGTTCAGACCCCGCTCGAGGCCGCGACGGGCCTCTTCGTCATACGCAATTGTCTTGGCCATTGCGAAGTGTTTCCTCCGGATTGGGGATGCACGTCTTGTCGGTCGGAATCGATGCCCGCGACGGACGGCTGGGGCTGTGCTCGCAGATGCGGCCCCGACCTCACCGGTCCGACCTAGCACTCACCGGTCGCGAGTGCCAATTGCATTCTTAGCACTCGACCTGGGTGAGTGCAAGGTTCAGTCGGCTCCCGCCGGGGCCCGCAAGCCGTCTTCGACCACCCGCGCCACCCTGCCTGCGACATCGTCGCTGTAGAGCTGCGGCACTTTGCACACCACCAGCAGGGCCTTGATCTCGGCGACCCCCACGTCGGCCCGAACCGTACCCGCCCGCTGCGCGGCACCCAACAGGTCGCCGAGCAAGCCGAGGAACGCCTCCTCGGCCCCCGGCGCCACGGTCTCCAGATCGACGCCGTAGCCGACGAGCGCGTCGACCAGACCGTGGTCGGTGGCCCCGGTGCGAATCATCTCGCGCAGAAACGCGAACAGGGCTTCACCGTCGCCGACGGTGGCAAGCAGGTCGCGCGCTCGCGCCTCGATCCGGTGCAGCCGGTCCTCGGCCACCGCAACGAACAGCGCCTCCTTCGTCGGGAAATGCCGATACACCGTGCCGGCACCCACCCCGGCCCGGCGCGCGATCTCGTCGATCGGGACGGCCAGCCCCTCCGCGGCGAAGGTGTCGTAGGCGACCTCGAGGACCCGGGCGCGATTGCGCGCGGCATCGGCCCGTAACGGGCGCATCGAGGTCACCGCGATTTCCCTTCAGGCGAACACGAAACGGGGCGTGCGTTCCGTATAGTCGGAGCAACCGGAGCGATTGCCCCGTTTACCGAGTGTATCGAGCCCCAGGAGAAAGACATGACCGATTGGACCGCCGCCGACATCCCCGACCAGACCGGCCGCACCGCCGTCATCACCGGCGCGAACACCGGCCTGGGCTTCGAGACCGCCAAAGCGTTGGCCGCCCGCGGCGCCCACGTGGTGCTCGCGGTGCGCGACACCGAGAAGGGCCGGCAGGCAGCGTCCCGCATGGACGGTGACGTCGAGGTCCAGGAGCTCGATCTGACGTCGCTTGCCTCCATCGGCGCTGCCGCGGAAGCCCTGAAGAACCGCTACCAGCGCATCGACCTGCTGATCAACAACGCCGGGGTGATGACCACCCCGAAGGGCACCACCGCCGACGGCTTCGAGCTGCAGTTCGGCACCAACCACCTCGGGCACTTCGCGCTGACCGGCCTGCTGCTGGAGAAGTTGCTCGATGTCCCGGGCGCACGCATCGTGACCGTCAGCAGCAACGGCCACAAGATGGGCGGCGCCATCCACTGGGACGACCTGCAGTGGGAGCGCAGCTACAACCGGATGGGTGCCTACACCCAGTCCAAGCTGGCCAACCTGCTGTTCACGTACGAACTGCAGCGCAGACTCGCCCCGCGTGGCAAGACGATCGCGGTCGCCGCGCACCCCGGGACGTCAACCACGGAGCTGGCGCGCAACCTTCCCAGGCCGGTCGAACGCGCCTTCCTTGCCGCCGCCCCCGTCCTGTTCGCCCAGACCGCCGACCGGGGCGCGCTGCCGACGCTGCGCGCCGCGACCGATCCGGGCGTGCTGGGCGGGCAGTACTACGGACCGGACGGCATCGGCCAGCAACGGGGCAACCCCGTCGTGGTCGCCTCCAGCGAGCAGTCCTACGACATGGCGTTGCAGCAGCGGCTGTGGGCGGTCTCCGAGGAATTGACCAAGGTGGTGTTCCCGGTCGGCTGAGGCGGCAAGCTCACACCGTGTCCCTGGCCGTGGGCGCCTTCGGACACGCCGCGCCAGGACACGCCGCAGAAATGCGGTGGCGGAACCGCCTGCCCTAGACTGCATTCCGGTTTCGCCGTTAGAGACGGCACATTCGTCGGGAGGAGTCGTGGGTGCGGGCTGATCCAGCACCCACGGCTGGCGGCGCCGCCGCGCCCAGCACCCAGGCGTTGCGCGGCTGGCAGCGACGGGCCCTGGTCAAATACCTGACGGCCAAACCGCGCGATTTCCTCGCCGTCGCGACCCCCGGCGCCGGCAAGACCACCTTTGCGCTGCGCATCGTCGCCGAGCTGCTGGCCGAGGGCACGGTCGAGGCCGTCACAATCGTGGTGCCCACAGAGCACCTCAAGATCCAGTGGGCACAGGCCGCCGCCCGGCACGGCATCGCGCTGGACCCGAAGTTCTCCAACTCGAACTCACAGACGTCCTCGGAGTATCACGGCGTCGTCGTCACCTACGCCCAGGTGGCCAGCCACCCGACCCGGCACCGGGTGCGCACCGAGAACCGCAGGACGCTCGTGGTCTTCGACGAGATCCACCACGGTGGTGACGCGAAGAGCTGGGGCGACGCGATCCGGGAGGCGTTCGACGACGCGACGCGCCGGCTCGCGCTGACCGGCACCCCGTTCCGCAGCGACGACAGCGCGATCCCGTTCGTCACCTACGAAGAGGACGCCGCCGGGTTCAGGACTTCGGTGGCCGACCACACCTACGGCTACAGCGACGCACTGGCCGACGGGGTGGTGCGGCCGGTGATGTTCATGGCCTACTCCGGCGAAGCCCGCTGGCGTGACAGCGCCGGCGAAGAACATGCGGCGCGCCTCGGTGAACCGCTGACGGCGGAGCAGACCGCGCGCGCCTGGAAGTCGGCTCTGGATCCGAAGGGCGAATGGATGCCCGCAGTGATCGCGGCCGCCGACAAGCGGCTGCAGGGCAAGCGTCAGCACGTGCCCGACGCCGGCGGCATGATCATCGCCACCGACCAAACGGCGGCCCGCGCATACGCCGACCTGCTCACCACGATCACCGGCGAAGTGCCGACCGTGGTGCTCTCCGACGACAAGGGCGCCTCAGACCGCATCTCGGAGTTCTCCGCGGGCACGTCGCGCTGGCTGGTCGCGGTGCGCATGGTGTCCGAGGGTGTCGACGTGCCTCGGCTGTCGGTCGGGGTGTACGCCACGAGCGCGTCGACGCCGCTGTTCTTCGCGCAGGCCATCGGACGGTTCGTGCGCTCCCGCCGGCCCGGCGAGACCGCCAGCATCTTCCTGCCGTCGGTGCCGAACCTGCTGCTGCTGGCCAGTGAGATGGAGGCGCAGCGCAACCACGTGCTGGGCAAGCCGCACCGCGAGACGCTGGAGGATCCGCTCGACGCCGAGTTGCGCGAGCAGAAGCGCGACGAGCCCGGCGAGGAAGAGAACAAGATCGAGTACCTCGGCGCCGACGCCGAACTCGACCAGGTGATCTTCGACGGGTCGTCGTTCGGCACGGCGACCCCGGCCGGCAGCGACGAGGAGGCCGACTACCTCGGCATCCCCGGCCTGCTCGACGCCGAGTCGATGCGGGATCTGTTGCGGCGCAGGCAGGAAGAACAGCTCACCAAACGCACCGAAGCCGGGGTGCCCGCCCCGAGGACCACACACGGCCAGCTGCGCGAGCTGCGCACCGAGCTCAACACGCTGGTGTCGCTGGCTCATCACCGCACCGGCCGCCCGCATGGCTGGATCCACAACGAGCTGCGACGCCGCTGCGGCGGCCCGCCGGTGGCGGCCGCCACCCGCGAGCAACTGCAAGAGCGGATCGCCGCGGTCCGCGTGCTGCAACGCGAATTGACCGCATAGCGCGCCTTCAACGCGACAGGCGCGAACCGCACTCTCCAGATCAGCCAACGGCCAGCTTGGCGAGGTTGGCCAGCGAGGTGTGCAGATGCTCGACGGGGAACGGCGGGAACTCGATGTGCTCGCGGAGGCCGGCGTCTACCGCCGACCAGTCGTAGGTCAGCGTGACCCTGGTCTGCCGCGGGCCGGCGGGCTCCAGGTCGTAGTTCCAGGTCCATCCGCCGTACTCGACGACCCCGTCCTCGCCGGCCTGTCCCGGCTCCCAGCCGATCGCTCGGTCGGGTTCGAAGGACAGCACCTTGTTGGCCATCTCGTAGTGGCCGTCGGGATGGTTCGGGTGATACATCGCCATCCGGAACATCTGTCCAGACCTGGTGATCACTTCGCCATCGAGGGACTCGCGTACCCAGCCGGTACCGTCGATCGCGGCGTGATTGGCGGGGTCGGCCAGCACCGCGAATACGGCGGAGGCAGGGGCATCGACGATCGTGTCAGTAATCAGTGTCTCGGTCATGCGGGTTAGACCGCCGCCGAGGGCAGGACTCATCGCAGCAGCGCGATGACCTCCGCGATGTCAGGCAGCGCCGACTCTCTCCCCGGTAGTTCGTCGAACACCGTCCAGTAGCCGATCCCGAACTCGCGCTGCCGCTGCACGAGTTGCTCGGCCATCTGCTCGTGAGTCCCGAGCAGCAGGAACGGCGAGTCCAGCAAGGTGTCCGGGTCGGTGTCCAACGTCTCCGCGAGCTCGGCGGCGGCGCGGCGCCGGTCGGTGGTGACGACCACCGCCTGGATCAGCGCGTTGAGTTCGATGTGTGCAAAACGCTGCCCCGCCGCATCCCGCACGACGGAGATCCGGTTGGCCAGGCCTGCACCGTCGAAGTGGCTGAGCCGCACTCTGGTGGCGTCCCGGTTGTGCGAGATTCCGGCGAACCCGACGATGTCGGCGACCCCCGACCGGCCAACCGCAGCACCCGGGTTCCGTTGCCGCCGACCAAGATCGGCACCGGCCGGGACGGCACGGCGACGATCTCCCCCGCCGCCGCGTGCACGTGGTAATGGTCGCCGTCGAAGTCGACGGCCTCCCCGGCGAGCAGCCCCTTGATGACGGCCACCGATTCGGCGAGCCGCGACACCCGGACGGCGCCGCCGTCGAAACGCAGTCCCGCCGCGTCGTATTCGGACTTCATGTGCCCGGCGCCGATACCGAGTTCGAACCGGCCGCCGGAGACGATCGCGACACCCGCACTCTCCCGCGCGGTCTCGACCGGATGGCGGAAGTCGTTGTTGAGCACCAGGGTTCCGACCCGCAGCCGGGACGTCACCGCCGCGGCGGCTGCCGCACCGCTGAACGGCGACACCGTCGGCGCCAGATGATCGGCGAAGGTCAGCACGTCTATTCCGGTTGCCTCGACCCGCTGGGCGAACTCCCGGGCGCAGACACCGTCGCGGGGCAGCGCGGTGGTCAGTCCGAACCGCATCTACAGCCCCAGCAACGCGGGCAGATCCGCCACCGAATCGATGACGTGGTTTGGCTGCATGGCGAATTCGTCTGCCGCCCAACGGTCCAGGGTGTCCTGGCGGAACTTACCGGTGCGCACCAGCACCCCCGTCATACCGACCACCTGACCGGCCAGCACGTCGTTGTTGAGGTCGTCGCCGACCATGTACATCTCCTCGGGGTCCACGCCCAGCCTGGCCGCCGCGGACAGGAAGCCCTCCGGCGCCGGTTTGCCGACGGCAGTCGCCTTGCGGCCCGAGGTCTCTTCCATCCCGATCAGGTACATGCCGGTGTCGACGCGCAGACCGTCGGTGGTGGTCCACGCGGTGCTGCGGTGCATCGCCACCACGGGCACGCCCTGGGCCATCCAGTCGTAGACCCAGGACAGCGTCAGGTGGCTGTATTCGGGGCCGGCACCGCCGAGCAGCACGACGTCCGGCGCCTCCGGGGCCCGGGGACCGGTGAACTCCGACGAGTAGACGATGTCGATGCCCGGCATGTCCTCGGCGATCTGGCCGCTGTTGACCAGAAAGCAGCGGGCGTCCGGATAGCGGTCCCGAACGTAGTCGGCGGTGAGCACCGCGGCCGTGATCACCTCGTCGGAGCGCACCGCCATCCCTGCCTCGGTCAGCAGATCGGCGATCTGCGCCCGCGTCCTGGTGGTGGTGTTCGTCAGATACGCGCACGCGATCTGGTTGTCCGCCAAGGTGCGCAGCGTCTCCGCGGCGCCCGGGATCGGCTTCCACGACGTGACCAGCACGCCGTCGATGTCGAAGAGAACCCCGCCGATCGCCATGTTGCGACAGTAAACCGCCGACGGGCGCACGCAACCTGAGACCCGGCTACCCGCGCGCCCACGACGTCGTACCGACCCACGGCGACGTCATCGCGGCGATGGACCAGGCGAGCTCGGCTGGGACGTCGACGACCTCGTAGCGCTTCACGCCCGCCGCGGTCGCGGCGATCAGGGTCGCCACCCCCGCCCTGCGCTGCAGCAGCGACTGCCGCACCGTCCATCCCACGATGCCGGCTGCGGCCACGCAGTCGCGGCGCCGCGCCAGACTGCCCGCCCTGGCCACCAGCCACCCGCCGCCGGCCCGGTGGCCCAGCGCCCGCGCCCGGTCGTGGGCCAGGCCGGCAGCGATCACCGCGAGCAGCACGGGCAGCGCCCAGGCCCACAGCGCGACATCGCCCGCCACCGCCGCCACGGCCAGCGCCAACGCGACGCCGGCGGGCACAGCCATGGCCCGGGTCCAGCGCCGCCGGGTCGCCGCCGGACCATGTGTGCGCAGCGGTCCTGTCACCGCGCCGGGATCGTCGATCAGGTCCATCAGCACCGCTTCGGCGGTGCCGCGCGGGCACGGCGGAAGCAGCTGCGAGGCCTCCCCGGCGCCGGCAACCCCGGTCATCACCGCATCCAGGCGCGCGCCGCCGAACAGGCGCACCAGCAGCGGTTCTCGCAGGGTGCCGCCCCGCAGCCGGCGCATGTCGAAGGTGTGCTCGCGCAGCCGCACCAGACCGTGCGACAGGTGCAGCACCTCGGCGTCGCGCCGCAGAATCAGATTGCCGTACCTGAGCAGCGACTGCGTCACCGACAGCGCCACCGACGCGAACACCACACCCAGGACGACCGCGACCACCGCGCCGATCACGCCGAGGCGCTGCGCCACCCGTTCACCTTCCGCGACCAGTGCCGAATCGCGCACCGCCGCAAGTACTCCCGGCTGCGAGATCACTCCGAGTGCGGCGATGATCATCACCAGGCCGGCCGAGGTCAGCGGGCTGTACCGCAACCAGGACGGCTGCCACCGCGCCAGCAGCCGGGTCGGTTCGGCGCGCCCGGGTGGCTCCAGCGACTCCGCGAGCAGGGTCGCGCGCAGCCTGGCCACCTCGGAGGTCGGCACCGCGTCAAGCTCGAAATCGTTGTCCCCCTTGGCTTCCTGCCCGGTACTGACCCGAAGCACGGTCAGCCCCAACAGCCGGTGCAGCAGCCGGGCGTCGGTGGACACCGACCGGATCCGGTTGCGGGGCACCGACAGCACGTTCCGCTGCAGCACCCCGGTGCGCAGTTGCACATCCTCGGCACCGATCCGGTACATCGTGGTGAACCAGCGGGCCAGGCCGTAGGCCACCACCATCCCGACCCCGGCCACCGCCCACAGCGGGTTCCCCGTCGCCGAGCCCAGCACCAGCGACCCGATCAGCACCGGGATCTGACGGGCCACCTCGTGCACCGGATGCACGAGCAGCATGCGAGGGCTCAGCCGGGACCACGCGGTACCTGCATCGCTGTTGGCGTCCGGGGTGCTCACGTGGCGTCCTCGGCACCCAGGGCGGCGATGTCGGTCAGCCGGGCCACCACCTGATCGGCGACCTCGGCGTCCAGCGCGACGATGCGCACCGCTCCGGCCGACGACGCCGTCGTCACCGTCACGTTGGACAAACCGAACAGCCGGTCCAGCGGGCCGCGGTAGGTGTCCACGGTCTGTACCCGGGAGATCGGTGCGATGCGGCGCTCTTGCACCAGCCACCCCGACCGGGTGTAGACCGCGGTGGAGTCGAGATCCCAGCGGTGCACCCGGTACCGCCACAACGGCGCGACCGCCACCGACACCGTGGCGCCCAGCACGGTGCCGATCGCCAGCAGCACGTGCAGCCACGGCAACCGACCGTCGACGGCGAACCACACCGCCTGCGCGATCGCCGCCATCGTCCACGGGACGGCTGCCCCGATGGCCCAGACAAGCGGCGCTTTCCGGCTCGGCGGATGCGCCGGTTCGACCAGGTGCACGGCTCCGAGACTAGTTGCGCGCCCAGACCGTAAGTTAACCCCATGACTTCCAAATGGACCGCCGCCGATGTGCCCGACCAGTCCGGCCGGGTCGCCGTCGTCACCGGCGCCAACACCGGTATCGGTTACGAGACAGCCGCGGTGCTGGCGGGCAGGGGCGCGCGTGTCGTCATCGCGGTGCGCAACCTGGACAAGGGCCGCAAGGCCGCCGACGACATCGCACGACGGCATCCCGGAGCCGACGTCACGCTCCAGGAACTCGACCTGTCGTCGCTGGCCAGCGTCCGCGAAGCCGCCGACGCGCTGCGGCTGGCATTCCCCCGCATCGACCTGCTGATCAACAACGCCGGGGTGATGTACCCGCCCAAGCAGGTCACCGCCGACGGGTTCGAGCTGCAGTTCGGCACCAACCACCTCGGGCACTTCGCGCTCACCGGGCTGTTGCTGGACACGCTGCTGGACGTGCCGGGCTCCCGGGTGGTGACCGTGGCCTCCATCGCCCACAACATCCGGGCCGGCATCCGCTTCGACGACCTGCAGTGGGAGCACGGCTACAACAGGGTCGCGGCGTACGGCCAGTCGAAGCTGGCCAACCTGATGTTCAGCTACGAGCTGGCGCGTCGCCTGGCCGCCAAGGGCGCCCCGACGATTGCGGTCGCCGCGCACCCGGGAATCTCGAACACCGAGCTCATGCGCCACATCCCCGGCTCGGGCCTCCCCGGGTTCTCGAAGCTGGCCGGGCTGGTCACCAACAGCCCCGCCGTCGGAGCTCTGGCGACGCTGCGCGCGGCGACCGATCCGGGCGCGCGCGGGGGCCAGTACTACGGGCCGTCCGGCATCCGGGAACTGGTCGGCCACCCGGTGCTGGTGTCGTCGAACGCGATATCCCGCGACGAGGACGTGCAACGGCGGCTGTGGACGGTGTCCGAGGAACTGACCGGTGTGAGGTACGACCTCTGATGCGGTCGGTCGACGAACACCGGCGCGTGGTCGCGTCGCTGGTCACGGCGCGGCCTTCGGTGACGGTCCCGGTCGCCGACGCGCTGGGACTGGCGCTCGCCGACGACGTGGTGGCCCCGCTGTCACTGCCGGGCTTCGACAACTCCGCGATGGACGGGTACGCGGTGTTCTCCGAGGACATCGCGAGCGCCACCGAGGCCGCGCCGGTGCGGCTTCCGGTGGCCGAGGACATCCCCGCGGGCCGCACCGACGTCCCCACCCTGCGGCCCGGCACCGCGCACCGCATCATGACCGGCGCGCCGCTGCCCGCCGGGGCGACGGCCGTCATCCCCGTGGAAGCCACCGACGGCGCGACCGACACCGTGACGATCCGCGCCGCCACCCGGCCCGGGCAGCACATCCGACGTGCCGGTGAGGACGTCACCGCGGGCACCACGGTGCTGCGGGCCGGCCAGGTGGTCACCCCGGCCGCGCTGGGCCTGGCGGCCGCTCTCGGTATCGGCGAGCTGACGGTGATCCCGCGCCAGCGCGTGCTCGTGGTGTCCACCGGCACCGAGCTGGTCGCCGCAGGCCGGCCGCTGCAGCCCGGGCAGATCTACGAGTCCAACGGGGTGATGCTGGCCGCCGCCGTCCGGGAAGCCGGGGGCGAGGTCATCGCCTGCCCGATGACCGGCGACGACGTCGACGCGTTCCGTGACGTGCTGCGCCGCCATGCGGGCGAGGCTGATCTGATCGTCACCACCGGCGGTGTCAGCGCCGGCGCCTACGAGGTGGTCAAGGACGCGCTGACCGAGGGCGGCGTCGAGTTCACCAAGGTCGCCATGCAGCCGGGTATGCCGCAGGGCGCCGGCCGGCTCGACGGCCCGGCGCCCGGCGTCCCGATCGTCACGCTGCCGGGTAACCCGGTCAGCGCGCTGGTGTCCTTCGAGGTGTTCGTGCGCCCGGCGGTACGCGCCGCGATGGGCCTGCCCGACACCGAGCGGCCGCGCCGCACCGCGATGCTGACCGAGGACCTCGTCTCACCGCGCGGTAAACGGCAGTTCCGGCGCGGCGTATTCGACCCGGTCAGCGACACCGTCACCAGTTACGGCCCCCCGGCGTCGCATCATCTGCGCTGGCTGGCCTCGGCGAACTGCCTGCTCGAACTCGACGAGGACACCGCCGAGGTGGCGGCCGGGTCCCGCGTACAGGTCTGGGACCTGCGATAGCGGCGGGGGACCCTGCGACAGCGCCGGGGGACCGTAGAATCGCGGCCACGATGGCCAGACGCCCAGACCTCAAGACAGGACCAGCGCGCCTGGCGGCCCTGGTTCGCACCTCCGTTCCCCCGATGCACCCCGCGGGTGTGCCGTTCGTCGGCGCCAGCCTCGCGGTCGCTCTGGCCGGCGGCAAGAGCCGATGGCTGCGCCGCGCCGGGCTCGCCTCGGCCGTGGCCAACGCGGCGTTCTTCCGCCACCCGCCGCGGACCCCACCGACCCGTCCCGGGGTGGTCGTCGCCCCGGCCGATGGGCTCATCTGCCTGATCGAGGAGGCCGTGCCGCCCGCTGAACTGGGGCTGCCCGCAACGCCTCTTCCGAGGATCAGCATCTTCCTCTCGGTGCTCGACGCGCACGTCCAGCGTGCCCCGCTGGGCGGCGAGGTCGTCACCGTCACGCACCGCCCCGGGTTGTTTGGCTCCGCCGACCTGGCCGCGGCCAGCGAGGACAACGAACGCAACAGCGTGGTGATCCGCAGCCCGGACGGCGACGAGGTGATCGCCGTGCAGATCGCGGGACTGATCGCGCGCCGGATCGTGTGCGATGTCAAACCCGGTGACAAGGTCGGGCTCGGCGACACCTACGGCCTGATCCGCTTCGGTTCGCGGTTGGACACCTACCTGCCGGCCGGCTCGAAGATCCTGGTCAGCGTCGGGCAGCGGACCTTGGCCGGCGAGACCGTCCTGGCCGAGCTGCCCCGATGAGGCCGCGCGTCAAGAAGTCCGTCGTCAGCGTGCGGATTCTGCCGAGCGCGATGACGGTCGCCGCGATCTGCCTCGGGCTCAGCGCGGTGAAGTTCGCCCTCGACGACCGGCCCACCGAGGCGATGGCCTTCCTCGCGATCGCGGCGATCCTCGATGCGCTCGACGGTCGCACCGCGCGCGCCCTGAACGCGACCTCGCGCATGGGCGAGGAGATCGACTCGCTCGCCGATGCGGTGAACTTCGGTGTGGCACCGGCGTTCATCGTGTACGCCACCCTGCTGTCGACGTCGCGAATCGGCTGGATCGTGGTGCTGCTGTACGCGGTGTGCATCGTGCTGCGGCTGGCCCGGTTCAACGCGATGCTCGACGTCGACCAGCCCGCCTACGAGAAGAAGTACTTCGTCGGGATGCCCGCTCCGGCCGGTGCGATCGGGGCGATCGGTCCGCTGGCGGCCAAGATGCAGTTCGGTGACGGTTGGTGGACCTCCGAACCGGCGGTCGTCATCTGGATGATCGGAATCTCGCTGCTGGTGGTCAGCACCGTGCCGATGCGCAAAATCCACACGTTCTCGGTGCCGCCCAACATGGTGGCGCCGCTGCTGGCGCTGCTGGCCATCGGGGTGGCCGCCTCGATCCTGTACGGCTACCTCGTGCTGCTGGTGATCATCGCGGTCTACTTCCTGCACATCCCGTTCGCGATCCGCACCCGCCGGTTCCTGGCGGAACACCCCGAGGTCTGGGACGACAAACCCCGCCAACAGCGCGCGGCGCGTCGCGCGATCCGGCGGACCCAACCGCACCGGCGTTCGATGTTGCGCCTGGGCCTGCGCAGGCCGCCGAGAGGATGACGTGTCCGAACTTCACCGGCCCGCCGAAAACGTTCCGTCGCGCGCGCAGCTGACGCTGACCGCGCGGCTGAACACCTCGGCGCTGGACTCCCGCCGCGGGGTGATCCGGCTGCACCCGGAAGCCATTGCGGCCCTGGGCATCCGCGAGTGGGACGCGGTGTCGTTGACCGGCGCGCGCACCACCGCCGCGGTGGTGGGGGTCGCCCCGGCGGGCACACCGACGGGCACGGCACTGCTCGACGACGTGACGCTGTCCAACGCCGGGCTGCGCGAGGACACCCCGGTGCTCGTCGCCCCGGTCACGGTGCTCGGGGCCCGCTGCGTGACGCTGAGCGGCTCGGCGCTGGCCACCCGGTCGGTCTCCCCCGCCACACTGCGGCAGGCCCTGCTCGGCAAGGTGATGACCGTCGGTGACACCGTCTCGCTGCTGCCGCGCGATCTCGGGCCGGGCACGTCGACATCGCAGGCCAGCGCCGCCCTGGCGGCGTCGGTCGGGATCACCTGGACCTCGGAGCTGTTGACGGTGACCTCCGTCGACCCCGCCGGACCCGTCAGCGTGCAGCCGAATTCGTTGGTCGATTGGGGGGATTCGGCTGCTCCGGCACCGTCGGCCGGCACCGGCGAGCACGTGGTGACCGCGTCCGAGCAGTCCGGGACACCCGCGGTGAGCTACGACGACCTGAAGGGGTCGCACGCCCAGGCGGGTCGGCTCACCGAATGGCTCAAGCTCGCCCTCGACCAGCCCGAGCTACTCGAGAAACTCGGCGCCACAGCCAATCTCGGTGTGCTCGTGTCGGGGCCGGCCGGGGTGGGCAAGGCCACCCTGGTGCGGACGGTCTGTGCGGGCCGGCGGCTGATCGAACTCGACGGGCCGGGTGTCGGATCGCTGCGCGCCGAGGACCGATTGGCGAACGTGGCCTCCGCGGTCGCCGCGGTCCGCGACGGCGGCGGCGTGCTGCTGGTCACCGACGTCGACGCCCTGCTGCCGGTGCCCGCCGATCCGGTGGCCACGCTGATCCTCACCGAGTTGCGCTCCGCGGTGGCCACCCGGGGTGTCGCGTTCGTGGCCACCACGGCGGTGCCGGACAACGTCGACCCCCGGCTGCGCGCGCCGGATCTGTGCGACCGTGAGCTCGGGTTGACCCTGCCCGACGGTGCGGTGCGCGCCCAACTGCTCGAGGTGCTGCTGCGCGACGTTCCCGCCCAGGACCTGAACCTAGGCGAGATCGCCGATCGCACACCGGGATTCGTGGTCGCCGATCTCGCCGCGCTGGTGCGTGAGGCCGCGCTGCGCGCGGCGGCGCGAGCCAGCGAGACCGGCGAGGCGCCGGCGTTGCAGCAGAGCGACCTGGTCGGGGCGCTCGGCGTGATCCGGCCGCTGTCGCGCTCGGCGACCGAGGAGGTGTCCGTCGGCTCGGTGACCCTCGACGACGTCGGCGACATGGCTGAGACCAAGCAGGCGCTGACCGAGGCGGTGCTGTGGCCGCTGCAGCATCCGGAGACATTCCAGCGGCTCGGGGTTCAGCCGCCGCGCGGGGTGCTGCTGTACGGGCCGCCGGGGTGCGGCAAGACGTTCGTGGTCAGAGCGTTGGCGAGTTCGGGCCGGCTCAGTGTGCACGCCGTCAAAGGTGCTGAGCTGATGGACAAATGGGTCGGTTCGTCGGAGAAGGCGGTGCGCGAGCTGTTCCAGCGGGCCCGCGATTCGGCGCCGTCGCTGGTGTTCCTCGACGAGATCGACGCGCTGGCTCCACGCCGCGGCCAGAGTTTCGATTCCGGTGTCACCGACCGCGTGGTGGCCGCGATGCTGACCGAACTCGACGGCATCGAACCGTTGCGCGACGTCGTGGTGCTCGGCGCGACCAACCGACCCGATCTGATCGACCCGGCGCTGCTGCGCCCCGGCCGGCTGGAGAAGCTCGTGTTCGTCGAGCCCCCGGACGCCGAAGCCCGCACCCAGATCCTCAAGACCGCGGGCAAATCTGTCCCATTGGTCTCGGAAGGACCGGAGGCCGTCGATCTCGCGGCGCTGGCCGGTGAGCTCGACGGCTACAGCGCGGCGGACTGCGTCGCGCTGCTGCGCGAGGCCGCGCTGACCGCGATGCGCCGTTCGATCGACGCCGCCGACGTCACTGCCGCCGACGTAGCGGCCGCCCGCGAGGCTGTGCGCCCGTCGCTGGACCCGGTGCAGGTCGAGGCGCTCCGGGCCTTCGCCGACGCCCGCTGATTCTCGTAAAGCGCCGAGAGTGCGGCGAGATCGCCGCATCGGACGTTTCGGCGACCTGTGCGCACTCTCGTTAGCGGAAACAAATCTTGACACTGACTAGTTGAGAGTGGCACTGTCAAGACTAGTCATTGTCAAGATTTGGGAGGGACCGTGAGCTCCACCGTCACAACCACCGTCCGGGCCGGCGACCGTGACCGCGACGCCACCGCGGCCTTGCTCGGGCAGGCGCTGGCCCAGGGATATCTGGACATGGCCGAGTACGAGACCCGCCTGCAGGCCGTGTACGACGCGCACACCACGCCGGACCTCCGCGGACTCACCGCGGACCTTCCGGTGGTCGAGTTGCGCCGCAACGATCCGCAGCGTGCGGCCGCCCGCCGCGCCAGCGCACGGCGAGGCATGCACCTTCATCTGGCGGGGTACCTGGCCATGGTCGTCGTGGTGCTCACGGTGTGGCTGGTCGTCGGGCTGACCGCGGGGTCCTGGTACTTCTGGCCGATCTGGCCGATCCTGGGCGCGGGTATCGGCGTGCTCGGCCACGCACTGCCGGTCAGGAACGCATTCGGGCCGTGCGGTCGCTAGGCCGGGTCGCCGTACTCGTCGAACCAGTAGGCAAGCTTGCCGCGACGGCTGACCGCGCGCAGCCGCCGCTCGGCGAGCTCCCGCGTCACCGACGTCGTCACGATCAGCAGTTCGTCACCGACCTGCAGGCGGGTCACCGGTTGCGGGACGAACGGCCGACCCGCCCGGATGATGAGCGTGATGACGCTCGGATCGGGCAGCCTCAGCTCGAGCACCGTCACGTTGTGCAGCCGCGACCCCGGCAACACCGTCATCGTCAACAGCTCGGCATCCAGCACGTCCAACGGTGCTGCGTCGATCTGAATCTCACGGGTGGTGTCGCGCGGGATCAGGTGCAGCCGCTCGGCGACCAGCCGCAGGCTCGGCCCCTGAATCACCGTGAAGAGCACCACGAGGATGAACACGATGTTGAGCAGGCGCCAGCTGTCGGGCACGCCCGCCACGATCGGGTAGGTGCACAGCACGATGGGCACGGCGCCGCGCAGACCTGCCCAGGACAGGAACACCTGTTCACGCCACGGAACCCGAAAACCGATGAGCGACACCACGACCGACAGCGGCCGAGCCAGCAGCAGCAGAACCAGCCCGGCCACGACGGCCGGCACCACCTCGTCGAGCAGTTCATCGGGCGACACCAGCAGACCGAGGATGACGAACACCCCGATCTGGGCCAACCAGCCGGCGCCCTCGGCGAACGAGCGCGTCGCCGACCGGTGCGGCAGACCCGAGTTCGCCAGCACCACGCCGGCCAGATAGGCGGCGAGGAACCCGCTGCCGTGCGCGGATCCCGCCGCGGCGAACGCGAGCATGCCCAGACCGAACGTGGCCAGCGGGTACAGCCCGGCCGCGGGTAAGGCGATGCGCCGCAACGTCATCGCACCGAGCACGCCGAAGCCGAGGCCGAGCACCGCCCCGATCGCCAGCTCGTAGGCCATCGTCCCGACGATTTCCACCGGGTCGAGGTCCAGCGGTACGACGCTGAACAACATCACCAGGATCACCGCGGGGGCGTCGTTGAAGCCCGACTCCGCCTCCAGCAAACCGCTCAGCCGCCGCGGCAGCGGCACCACCCGCAGCACCGAGAACACCGCGGCGGCATCGGTACTGGACACCACGGCTCCGAGCAGCAGTGCCAGCTGCCAGTCCATGCCGAGGATCCAGTGCACGGCCAGCGCGGTCACCGCGGTGCTCACCGCGACACCGACGGTGGCGAGCACGGCGGCCGGGGCCAGCACCTTGCGGATGTCCCCGAAGCGCGTCGTCAGACCGCCCTCGACCAGGATCACGGCCAGCGCCGCGGTGCCGAGATCTTGCGCGAGCTGGGCGTTGTCGAACTGCAGCCCCAGCCCGTCCTCACCGACGAGCACACCAACCCCGAGAAACAGCAATAGGCTGGGGAGGCCGATGCCGGTGGCCAGCCTCGTCGCGGCGACGCTCGCCAGGAGCACGAGCCCCCCGATGAACATCGCCACGTAGAGCTGGTGCAGTGTCACTGGAAAGAGTAAATCAGGACAGTCCTCACCCGGCCGGGCAAAAGGAGAGTCGATGCGGATCGCGATCGCCGGTGCGGGTGCCGTCGGCCGGTCCGTCGCGCAGGAGCTGGTCGAGTACGGCCACAAAGTCCTGCTCATCGAGAAGGAGTTCGGCCGCTACCAACCCGCGACGGTGCCCGGCGCCGACTGGCTGTGGGCCGACGCGTGTGAGGTCGCCTCGCTCGAAGAAGCCGAGATGCAGATCTGCGACGTCGCGATCGCGGCCACCGGCGATGACAAGGCCAACCTCGCGATGGCGCTGCTGGCCAAGTCCGAGTTCGGTATCGACCGCGTGGTCGCCCGGATCAACGACGCCCGCAACGAGTGGTTGTTCACCGAGGCGTGGGGGGTGGACGTGGCGGTCTCGACGCCGCTGGCGCTCGTCGCCGCGATCGAGGGCGCCATCGACGTCGGCCACCTGATACGGCTGATGGCACTCGGCAAGGACTCACGCGGCGATCTCGGGGCGCGCGCCGCCAACGTCGCCAAGATCACCCTGCCCGCCGACAGCCCGCTCGTGGCACAGCGCGTGCAGGACCTGCCGATGCCGGCCGACAGCGCGCTGGTGACGCTGACCCGCGGAAACCGTTTGATCGTCCCGGAACCGCAGGACGTGCTGCATGCCGGCGACGAATTGCTGTTCGTGTCTGCGTCCGGCGTCGAGGAGCACATCAAAGCAATGGTGCGGGGTACCCGTAGACTGAAGTGACTCCAAAGTCAGTACGGCTGACACTTTTGTCCACCTGCCCGACGGTAAGCCCGCCCGACAGCGTGCCGCCCACGACGAGACGGAGCCATGCTCGCCATCCTCGCTGCCCATGCAGCCGCCGCCCTGCTGGCGCCCCTACTGGTGTATCGCTGGGGGCGAGCCGCGTTCTATCCCCTGGCGCTGGTGCCGCTGGCGTCATTGGTGTGGGTGGTGGCGAACTGGCCGGCGAAGGGCCAGTCGCACACGGTCGACGTGGCCTGGGTGCCGGGCCTGTCGATGGACATCACGTTGCGCTTCGACGCGCTGGCCGCCGTGATGAGCGTGCTGGTGCTGGGCATCGGCGCTCTCGTCCTCTTCTACTGCGCCGACTACTTCCGCCATCACGACGGTCGCGAGGAAAAACGCCTGCCCAGTTTCGCCGCCGAACTGGTGGCGTTCTCCGGCGCCATGTTCGGCCTGGTCACCAGCGACAACATGCTGGTGCTCTACGTGTTCTGGGAGATCACGACGGTCCTGTCGTTCCTGCTGGTGGGCCATTACGCCGAACGGGCGACGAGCCGGCGGGCCGCGATGCAGGCGCTGCTGGTGACCACGTTCGGCGGGCTGGCGATGTTGGTCGGCATCGTCGTCATCGGCAACATCGCAGGCACCTTCCTGCTGTCCGAGCTGATCGCGAATCCGCCGACGGGGCTGGCCGCCTCGGTGGCGGTGATACTCATCCTCATCGGCGCACTGTCGAAGTCGGCGATCGTGCCCATGCACTTCTGGCTTCCCGGCGCCATGGCCGCTCCGACCCCGGTCAGCGCATACCTGCATGCGGCCGCGATGGTGAAGGCCGGCGTCTACCTGATCGCGCGGATGACACCCGGGTTCGCCGACAGCCCCGAATGGCGCCCGACCGTCGTCACCCTTGGGCTGTTGACGATGCTCCTGGCCGGCTGGCGCGCGATCCGCGAGTACGACCTGAAGCTGATCCTTGCCTTCGGCACCGTCAGCCAGCTCGGCTTCATCACTGTGATGGTCGGTGTCGGCGGCAGCGAGATGATGCTCGCCGGCCTGGCAATGCTGTGCGCGCACGCGATGTTCAAAGCCTCGTTGTTCATGGTCGTCGGCATCATCGACCACGCCACCGGCACCCGCGACATCCGCAGGCTGGCCTGGCTGGGTGACCGCAGCAAGCCGCTGCTGATCATCGGCTGCGCGGCGGCCGCCAGCATGGCCGGGCTGCCGCCGTTCTTCGGGTTCGTCGCCAAGGAAGCGGACTTCGAGACGGTGCTGCACAGCCCGTACCTGGGCGCCGCGTCGCCGTTCGTGCTCGCCGGCATCGTGCTGGGTTCAGTTCTGACCACGGTTTACAGCCTGCGGTTCGTGTTCGGGGCCTTCGGCCGGAAAGGGCTGCCGCACCCGAGCACACGGGTCGAGGAGATGCACCGGCCGGAGACGGGTTTCCTGATCCCGCCCGCGATCCTGGCCGCCGCGGGGCTGCTGTTCGGCCTGTGGCCGAAGCCGCTCGACAACGTGCTGCGCGACTACAGCGACACCGTGCCCGACCCACCGGGCTACAAGGGCGACTATCACCTGGCCCTCTGGCACGGGGTGAACCTTCCGCTACTGCTCTCGGTGTTGGTGCTGGCCACCGGCGTCGCGGTGTACTTCTCGCGGACCCGACTTCGTCGCGCACGCATGGCGTTTGTGCCGCTGGGCAACGCCGACCGCATCTACGACGCGGTGATCCGCGGCGCCGATGTGCTCTCGGTGCGCTTGACCGCGCTGACCCAGCGCGGGTCACTGCCCCAGACGCAGTCGTTCATCCTCATCACGCTGGTGCTGCTGCCGCTCGGTGTGCTGGTATCGGGCGCCCGCGACCGGCCCCACTTCGAGTTGTGGGACTCGCCGCCGGTGGTGGTGGTCGGGCTGCTGATGATCGCCGCCGCGCTGGCGGCCGTGGTGATGCGCAACCGTCTGGCGGCGGTCCTGCTGGTCGGTGTCACCGGCTACGGCTGCGGCGCGATCTTCGCGTTTCACGGCGCACCCGACCTGGCGTTGACCCAGTTCCTGGTCGAGACGTTGACGCTGGTCGCCTTCGTCCTCGTGCTGCGCACCCTGCCCGCCGAGACCAGCCGTGCGGAGAACACCCGCTTCCGGCTGCCGCGCGCCGTGCTCGCCGTCGCCGTCGGCGCGGCGGTGACGACGCTCGCGGCGTTCGCGATGGCCGCCCGCACCGGCCGGCCCATCGCCGAGCTGCTGCCCGAAGCGGCCTACGTGCTGGGCCACGGCTCGAATACCGTCAACGTGATCCTCGTCGACATCCGCGCCTGGGACACCATGGGCGAGGTGTCGGTGCTCCTCGTCGCCGCCACGGGTGTCGCGTCAATGGTGTTCCGCAGCAGGCGTTTCGGCGCCGCGCCACGCGTCTCCGACGCCGGCCAACCCGACATCGGTCAGCTGCCTGCGGCGTTCAACACCAGTCCCGCCGCCGGCGACATCACCTGGCTGCGGGGCAGCGAACTGCGTGATCCACGGCACCGATCGCTGGTCCTGGAGGTCGCCACCCGGCTGATCTTCCCGGTCATGATGGTGCTGTCGGCGTACTTCTTCTTCGCCGGCCACAACGTGCCCGGCGGTGGATTCGCCGGCGGCCTGATGGCCGGGCTGGCGCTGGTGCTGCGTTATCTGGCCGGCGGGCGTTACGAGCTCGGCGAGACGCTGCCGCTCGATGCGGGCAAGATCCTCGGCGCGGGTCTGACGCTGGCGGCCGGAACCGCTGCCGCCTCACTGCTTCTCGGTGCTCCCGTGCTGTCGTCGGCGGTCATCCAGTTCGACGTGCCCGTGCTGGGCACCGTCAAGTTCGTGACCGCACTGTTCTTCGACCTGGGCGTGTACCTGATCGTGGTCGGTCTGGTGCTCGACGTGCTGCGCAGCCTCGGGGCACGCATCGACGTCGAAATGAGCGAACAGCTGCGCCAGCGGACCGGCCGGACGGTGAGGCAGCCATGACCACATTTCTCGTACCGCTCATCCTGATCGGGGTGCTCACCAGCGCCGGGGTGTACCTGCTTCTCGAACGCAACCTCACCCGGATGTTGCTGGGTCTGTTGCTGATCAGCAATGCCATCAACCTGCTCATCCTCCACGCCGGCGGTCCGTCGGGTAACCCGCCTGTCCGCGGGCGCACCAGCGGCACGGAGACGGCAACCGCAGATCCGTTGGCGCAGGCCATGATTCTCACCGCGATCGTGATCACGATGGGCGTGGCCGCCTTCGTGCTGGCGCTGACCTACCGGTCGTACCGGATCAACACCATCGAGGAGGTCAGCAACGACCCCGAGGACATCAGGGTGTCCCAGCTCTCCGGCAAGGAGGACGACGAAATCGAGGAGCGCATGGTGCCGGACGTGTCCCGCGACACCGACCTGCCCGACGAGCTCGACGCTCTGCCCGGATACGAGGGGTCGCGATGATCGGCGCTCAGTTCGCGTCGGTACTCACACCGCTGCCCGTCCTCGTCCCGATGCTCGGTGCCGCGGCGACGCTGTTCGCCGGCCGCCGACCGCGACTGCAGCGCTCGATCGCGGTGTTCGGGCTGTCGGCGGTCGTGGTGGTGTCGGCGGTGCTGCTGTACCTGGCCGACCGCGACGGAACCATCGCCCTGCAGGTCGGCGGCTGGGGTCCGACCGAGGCCGGCATGGGTCCGTTGGGTGTGACGCTGGTGGTCGACAGGCTGTCGGCGCTGATGCTGGTCGTGTCGTCGATCGTGCTGCTCGCCGTGGTGTTCTACGCCATCGGGCAGGGCATCCGCGACGGCGACGAACGCCAGCCGGTGTCGATCTTCCTTCCGACCTACCTGGTGCTGTCGGCGGGCGTTTTCATGGCGTTCCTCGCCGGGGACCTGTTCAACCTGTTCGTCGGCTTCGAGGTGCTCCTCACCGCCAGCTTCGTGCTGTTGACCATCGGCGCCAGCAAGGAACGGGTGCGTGCCGGCATCTCGTACGTGATGGTGTCGATGGTGTCGTCGCTGGTGTTCCTCTTCGGCATCGCGCTGGTCTACGCGACCACCGGCACGCTGAATCTCGCCGAAATCGCGGTCCGCCTCGACGATGTGCCCGAGGGCACCCGGATGGCGCTGTTCGCAGTGCTGCTGGTCGCGTTCGGCATCAAGGCCGCTGTGTTTCCGCTGTCGGCGTGGTTGCCCGACTCCTACCCCACCGCTCCGGCGCCGGTCACCGCGGTGTTCGCCGGCCTGCTCACCAAGGTGGGTGTGTACGCGATCATCCGCGCGCACTCGCTGCTGTTCCCGGGCGGCGGGATGGACCGCATCCTGCTGGTGGCGGGTCTGCTGACGATGATCATCGGCATCTTCGGTGCGATCGCCCAGAGCGACATCAAGCGGCTGCTGTCCTTCACGCTGGTCAGTCACATCGGTTACATGGTGTTCGGCATCGCGCTGTCGACCCACCTGGGCATGGCGGGGGCCATCTACTACGTCGCGCACCACATCCTGGTGCAGACGACACTGTTCCTGGTCGTCGGCCTCATCGAACGCCAGGCCGGCGCGTCCACGCTGGAGCGGCTCGGCGGGCTGGCCGCGGCCAGTCCGCTGCTGGCGTTCGTCTTCGTCGTCCCCGCGCTCAACCTCGGCGGCATCCCGCCGTTCTCCGGATTCATCGGAAAGGTGGCGCTGCTGGAGGCCGGTGCCGAATCCGGATCTGTGCTGGCTTGGATCCTGGTGGCGGGCAGCGTCGTGACCAGCCTGCTGACGCTCTACGTGGTGGCCCGGGTGTGGACCAAGGCGTTCTGGCGGTCCCGCAAAGACGCACCCGAAGGGCACCTGTCGGGTCCGGCGCCGGCGGCTCTGCTGGACAACACCGAAGAAACCATGGACATCGAACTCGTCGACCGTGACGATGTGGGCCGGATGCCGGCCGGCATGCTCGCGCCCACCGGCGCCCTCATCGTGGTCGGCCTGTTGCTCACGATCCTGGCGGGACCGATCTTCGCCTACAGCGACCGCGCCGCCCATGAGGTGATGGACCGCGGCCAGTACATCGGGGCGGTCCTCGGGGGGACGCAATGAGAACAACGACCCTGCGCGTCTGGAGTGTGTGCTGGCTCGTGCTGGTGTGGGTCCTGTTGTGGGGCAACATCTCCGCGGCCAACCTTCTGTCGGGCCTGGCGGTGGCGCTCGTGATCACGCTGCTGCTGCCGTTGCCGCCGGTTCCCGTCGAGGGACGGTTCCACCCACTGTCGGTGTTGCGACTCGTCGCCACGGTGACGGGCTGGCTGGTCGTGTCGTCGTTCCAGGTGGCGGCGCTGGCCGTGAAACCCGGGCCGCCGCCGCTCACCGCGGTGCTGCGGGCGCACCTCCATGTCAAATCCGACCTGGTTCTGGCGCTGGCGGTCAACATCCTCAACCTGACGCCCGGGAACATCGTGCTCGAAATCGACCAGGCACGTCGCATGATCTACGTCCACGTTCTCGACGTCGGGTCCGACCGCACCGTCAACCGCTTCTACCACCAGATCGACAAACTGCAGAAGCTCCTGGTGGCGTCCTTCGAACGCGATGCGGACTGGAAACCCTCGGCGGATAAGGAGGTCGACCCCGCATGATGTACGTCTGGATCGTGGCAGGGGCGATGCTGTCACTCGCGGCGCTCGCCACCATGTTCCGCATGCTGCTCGGCCCGACCACGCTGGACCGGTTGGTCGCATTGGACACCCTGGTCGCCGTGACGATGTGCGCCATCGGTACCTGGGCAGCCTTCAGCCTCGACACGACCGTCACCTACAGCCTGACCGCGCTGGCGCTGATCACCTTCGTCGGTTCGGTGAGCGTCGCCAGGTTCCGTGTGCCGGACGTCGCCGACCCGGCCGACAAGGGGCACACCCGATGACCGTCTCCGACATCGTCGCCGCCGGGTTGATTCTCTCCGGTTCGGCTCTTGCCCTGACCGCCGCGATCGGCGTGGTCCGGTTCCCCGACACGCTGTCGCGGATGCACGCGGCCACCAAGCCGCAGGTGCTCGGTCTGCTGCTGGTGCTGGCGGGTGCCGCGATCCGGCTGCGCGGCAACATCGATGTCGGCATGCTGATCCTGACCGGCATGTTCACCGTGATCACCGCGCCGGTGATCGCGAACCGAGTGGGTCAGCTTGCCTACCGCGAGCAGAACATCCGCGACGACCTGCTGACCAGAGACGAAATGCATGATTTCGCCGCCGAACGGGAACACGGCGGCAATGACGGTTCTGGACGGTGACCCGGGCGCCATCGATGCCCGGCTGACGCCGTTGCGCGTGGCGAACGCACGTGCCGAAGAGGTGGAGTCACCCCGTCCGCTGTTCACCGATCCGTACGCCCGGCTGTTGGTCGAGGCGGCCGGATCCGGTGCACCGGAGCCGCCGTGGGTGACGAGTTACGTTGCGGCGCGGACGAAGTGGTTCGACGATTTCTTTCTGGCCGCAAGTTCGGCCGGGGTTTCGCAGGTCGTGATCGTCGGGTCCGCCCTCGACACCCGCGCGTGGCGGTTGCCGTGGCTCAGTGACACCGTCATCTACGAGGTGGAGCGGCCGGAACTGCTGGAGTTCAAGCAGCGCGTCGTGACCGTGGCCGGCGCCTCCCCCGCGGCCCGGCATGTGCCGGTGCCGTCAGACCTTCGCGACGACTGGCCGCGGGCGCTGATCGCGGCCGGCTTCGACGCCGGCGAGCCGACGGTGTGGGCGGTGGAGGGTCTGCTTCCCGGCCTGTCAGCCGACGGCCAGGAGCATCTGCTCGACAGGATCGATCTGTACAGCGCGCGGGGCAGCAGGATCGGGATCGAAGCACTCGCCGAAGGCCCCGACCACGCGTGCTGGTTGTGCGCGCGGATGTGGGAGATGAACGCGACGGCCACCGCCGATCTCATGGAGCGGTATCACCGCGCACTGCCGGCCGAGGCGGACGATCCGGCGACGCGAAGCGTGTTCCTCGACGGCCGAAAGCTCTGATCCGTCAACGGAACCGGTAAACGGTGACCTCTGCCGGGTGCTCACTCCGACAGCTGGAACATCACCATCGCCGTCACCGTGTCGACCGCCTCGGACAGTGCGGTGACGCGATCGGCCGCAGTCGGCGCGGCCAGCACCGAGTACCGGTCGGCCTGACCCATCGGAAGACGGGTCGCCAACGCGTACAGCCACGTCGACGCCTCGCCGGACGCATCCGCGCCGGCCACGATGTCGCGGGCATTGACCTGCGCGCCCCGGGCCGTGGCAATCCGCTCGAACAGCGCCACCATCCGGTCCTCGATGTCGCGGATCGCGTCGACGTCCACCGGACGCCCCGGCTCATCGGGCCACACCTCTACCACCGCCCTCGGGTACGGATCGTCGGGAAGCCATTCGAGCACCCGGATCCGCTCTCCCATCACGCATGTCAACCGGTACCGACCGGCCCCCAGATCAGCGTGTCCGGTGATGTGGGCCAGCGCGCCCACATCACTACGGCTGTCACCTCCGCCGACCTCCCGGCCCGCGGCGATCAGCACCGTGCCGAAAGCGGGATCGTCGGCGGCCAGGCACGCCTGTACCAGCGCCGAGTAGCGCGGTTCGAAAACCCGCAGCGGCAGCCCCTCCCCGGGCAGCATCGCCACCTCGAGCGGGAACATCGGCACCGTCGGCATCGGTTACAGCACCAGCTCACTCACCAGCGCGTCCACCACCGCGCGCAGGTCACCGTCATGCTCCTCGGCGACCCGACGCTGACGCTGGTACGACGCGCCGCGGTGGTAGATGTCGGGAACCCGAGACAACTCCTCGACACAGGACAGCCGTTTGGCCGCCGGTTGCAGACGTTCGACCAGGTCGTCGAGGTCCTCGGTCACCAGGCGTTCGTTGCTGTCGGCGTCCAGGATGATGATCGCGTCCAGCCCGTAACGCGCTGCGCGCCACTTGTTCTCCTGCACATGCCACGGCGGCATCACCGGCAGCGACTCCCCGGCGTCGAGCCGACGGTCCAAATCCACGATCAGGCAGTGGGTGAGCGCGACGAGGGCCGACAGCTCGTGCAGGTTGGAGACACCGTCGAAGACCCGGACCTCGATCGTCCCGAGATGCGGGGAAGGCCTTATGTCCCAGCGGATCTCATTCATATGATCGATGATGCCGGTCTTCTTCTGGTCGCTGACGAAGCGCTCGAACTCGCGCCATTCCTGGAAGTGGAACGGCAGGCCGGCGGTCGGCAGCTGCTGGAACATCATCGCCCGGTTGCTGGCGTAACCGGTGTCCTCGCCGTCCCAGTACGGCGACGAGGCCGACAGCGCCAGCAGGTGCGGGTACTGATGGAGCAGCGAGGTGATGATCGGCATCACCTTGTGCGCCGACGAGACGCCGACATGCACGTGCACACCCCAGATCAGCATCTGCCGCCCCCACCACTGCGTCCGCTTGATCAGCTCCGCGTAGCGGGGCGCATCGGTGAGCTTCTGCACCGACCAGTCCGCGAACGGGTGTGTGCCGGCGCAGAACAACTCCATGCCCCGCTGCCGCACGACCGTGCGCACCGGCCGCAGCGTCGAGGCAAGGTCGTCCATCGCCTCGGCGGTGTTGTCACAGATGCCCGTGACCACCTCAACGGTGTTGCGCAGCAACTCCTTGTGCACGCGCGGGTTCTCACCGATCTCGGCGATCACCGACGCGGCTTCGTTGCTCAGATCGCGCGTCACCGCGTCGACGAGGGCGAACTCCCACTCGACGCCCAGGGTCGGCCGGACCGACCCGGCAAAGTCGATTCGACCGTCAGCCCTCTGGTCAGCGGCGGGTGATGACACCGCACGCCACCCGCGCTCCGGCGTCGCCGGTCGCCAGGGTGGTCTGATCCGGCGGCGGATCGCCGTTGATCTGCTGGTACCGCTCCGGCGGAATGTTGGCGAAATTGTCGGGCTTCTCGTGGATGATGATCGCCGTGCCGGCGCCGTCGAGCAGCTGCTCAGCGGTGAACGCGTCGGTGGTGGTCACCAGCTTCGCCGAGCCGTCCTCGCGCACCTGCAGCGACGACAGGTCGCCGCTGGCGGGGTGGCCGCTGTGGCCGGGCACCTGCAGGTGTCCGCCCGCGGAGTTGAAGTTGCCCGGTGCACCGCCGGTCGGGGCGACGGAGTTGGCCTCGCACTTGCCCACCGAGTGGATGTGCATGCCGTGGAAACCGGGCTCGAGCCCACCACCGGTCGCCTCGACCGTGACGGTGGCATAACCGTCCGAGAACGCGATGTCGGCGGTGGCCACGGTGGTGCCGTCGGCCAACTTCAGGTCGGCTTTCAACGTTTCCCCGGCGGCCGCCGAGCCGCCTCCGTGTCCGGCACCGTGCTCGTCCGGCCCCGCCGACGGCGAGGGCGAACCGGTCCATACCGGCGGCGTGGTGCCGGGTGAATCCGAGGGCACTTCCCCGGGAGGAGAGCACGCACTCAACGCAAGTGCGGGCACTGCGAACAAGGTGGCAGCAGCAACGGACCTGAGCATGAGCAAGAGCCTAGCCGGTGACCAGGACGACGACGCCCGGTGGCTGCTCTGTGAGCTCGGGCACCCGCGGAGCGACGGGCGCCTCCAGCACACGGCCCACCTCTTCGGCGGCCTCCTGCTCACCGGGCGTCTCGCCGAAGTACACCGTGGTCGCCGCGACGTCGGGCACGGTCAAGTTGCCGGTCTCGGTGACGTTCCACTCGGCGTCGCGCAACCTCGTGGCGGTCGCCTCCGCGGCCCCCGGGGTCTCGGAGATGTTGAAGACACGCACCTCGGGCCGGGCGGGCTCCTGCGGAGCCGCACTCGTGGTGGTGGTCGTCGACGTCACGGTCGCCGAGGACGCCGAGGACTCGTCGTCCTCGGAGCCACCCAGGGACTGGAGGCCGACGAGCAGGAATATGACACCGAGGAACAACAGCACCATCACCATGGCACGAATGGGCAGCCCGGAGGAATCTCGCTGGTTCATCGGCGCCTACTGTATCCCGGGCCCGCGTGTCCGGCGGTGACCCTAAGTGACCTCGAAACCGAGACGACGCGCCGCGCGCGCCTTCTGCCTGCTGGCGCGCAGCCTGCGCAGGCGCTTCACCAGCATGGGGTCCGCCGCAAGCGCTTCCGGCCGATCCACCAGCGCGTTCAGCACCTGGTAGTAGCGGGTCGCCGACATGGAGAACAGTTCCTTGATGGCGTCTTCCTTAGAGCCGGCGTACTTCCACCACTGCCGCTCGAAGGCGAGAATGTCATGCTCTCGACGGGTCAGTCCGTCGGTGGGCTCGGTGTCGTCCCCAGAACGCTCAGCCCGCGCGATGGCGCCGTCCATTTCGCTACTTGGACCCTTCCGGAAATCGAGAATGACATCAATGTGGTTTCGGCGAGTATTCAATCACGGTTGAGTCACGTGCACCGACAACATCGCCGCGAGTCGGCGGTGGAAACAACCGCGGGCACCCCGCACCCTAAGCTTCCTAGCATGGCCGTTAGACCCATCCGCATCGTGGGAGATCCCGTCCTGCACACCGCGACCGAACCGGTGCCCGTCGGCGACGACGGTTCGCTGCCGGCCGATCTGGCCGATCTGATCACCGATCTGTACGACACGATGGACGCCGCGCACGGAGTGGGGCTGGCCGCCAACCAGATCGGGGTCAACAAGCGGGTCTTCGTCTACGACTGTGCCGACGCCCGCAAGAAGACCACCCGCCGGCGCGGCGTGGTGGTCAACCCGGTGCTGGAAACGTCCGAGGTGCCCGAGACCATGCCTGACCCGGATGACGACGACGAGGGCTGCCTGTCGGTGCCCGGCGAGTCGTTCCCCACGGGCCGCGCCGACTGGGCGCGGGTGACGGGACTGGACGCCGACGGTCAACTGATCACCATCGAGGGCACCGACTTGTTCGCCCGGATGCTGCAGCACGAGACCGGCCACCTCGACGGCTTCCTCTACCTCGACCGGCTGATCGGCCGCAACGCCCGCGCGGCCAAGAAGGCGGTGAAGTATCACGGCTGGGGCGTGCCCGGGCTGTCGTGGATGCCCGGCGAGGACCCCGACCCGTTCGGCCACTGAGCGATGACCGAGCTGCCTGAGGTCGGATCTCGGGTCAGCCTGCGTTATCGGCTCCCCACGGGTTCCGAACGGCCGATGTCCGACGCGGTCGGCCACATCATCGAATCCGGCGCAGACACCGGTGAGGTGGTGCGGATCCGCACCCGGCACGGCGACGTCGTCGAAGTTCTGCGTGAGGACGTGCTGGCAGTGCGGGTGGTGCCCGAGATGCCGGTGCGCACGGGGGAGATCCGCAACCTGGAGCACGCGGCGGCGCTGGGGTGGCCGGGCACCGAGCACCAGTGGCTGGACGGCTGGCTGCTTCGACACGGGCAAGGAGTCACCCGGCGCGCGAATTCGGCGGTGCCACTGAGGTTTTCGTCACACAGCGAGATCACGCGGGTGATCGAGTGGTACTCGGAGCGAGGGCTGCCCGCGGTGGTTTCAGCTCCGGATCGGCTGCTGCGGTTACCCGCTGGTATCACCACCGATGCCGAGAATCTGGTCATGGCAACGGATGTCGCCGGCGGCCGAGCGACCGACGTGTCCGTCGCAGCGACACCCGACGACACCTGGATGGCGCTGTACCAGCGGGACGTGCCGGTGGATGTGCTCACCGCGGTGGTCGACGGCGCAGTCGGCTTCGGCGAACTCTCCGGGGCCGCGGTGGGGCGGGTGGCGGTGACGGACGCGCCGGACGGTACCCGGTGGGCCGGGATCTCGGCGGTGCGCGTGTCGGAGGAGGCCCGGCGCCGAGGTCTGGCCAGGCGACTGTGCGAGGGGCTGCTGGACTGGGCGCACACTCGCGGCGCCACACGCGCCTACGTCCAGGTGGTGACCGACAATTCGGCCGCGCGCGCGCTCTACGAGTCGATGGGATTCCGCGTGCACCACCGTTCCCGATACGTCCGCGCCGAGGGCCTACTGTAAGCCCATGCGACTGGCCACCTGGAACGTCAACTCAATTCGGGCCCGTGTCGATCGCGTCACCGATTGGCTGGAACGCGCCGATGTCGACGTGCTCGCAATGCAGGAGACGAAGTGCTCCGATGACCAGTTCCCGACCATGCCGTTCGCCGCGCTCGGCTACGAGATCGTGCACTGCGGTTTCAACCAGTGGAACGGGGTGGCGATCGCGTCGCGGGTCGGAATCGACGACGTCGAGGTCGGATTCGACGGCCAGCCCACCTGGAGCGACAAGCCCGAGGTGGAGGCCGCGGCCGAGGCCCGCGCGCTGGGCGCGACGTGCGGCGGGGTCAGGGTGTGGAGTCTCTACATCCCGAACGGTCGCACCGTCGGTTCACCGCACTATGCCTACAAGCTGGAATGGCTTGCGGCGTTACGCGACACCGCTTCGGCGTGGCTGACGCCAGAACCGTCGGCGCCGATCGCCCTCGTCGGCGACTGGAACATCGCTCCCCTCGACGATGACGTGTGGGACATTTCGCTGTTTCAGGACAGCACCCACGTCACCCCGCCCGAGCGGGCAGCGTTCAACGCGGTCGTCGATGCCGGGTTCACCGACGTCGTAAGGCCTTTCACGCCGGGACCGGGCACATTCACGTACTGGGATTACACACAGCTGCGGTTTCCGAAAAATCGCGGCATGCGCATCGATTTCATCCTGGGTTCCCCCGCACTGGCCGAGCGCGTCATCCACGCCGAGATCGCCCGAGACGAACGCAAGACCGGCAAGAACCGCGTGGGCACCCCCAGCGATCACGCCCCGGTCGTCGTGGATCTGACCGACTGATCGCACGAAGACGGGGCACCTCCGGTTGGAGATGCCCCGTTGCTCGTCGCTTACTCGACGATCTCGTCGCTCACTTCACGTCGACGTGGTACACGTGGCCCGTGACGCTCTGCTGGAAGGTCCGGTCGTAGCGGTAGTCGCGGACGGTCGAGCGGATCTCGCCGCCCTTGTTGATGCCGACGACGGTGGCTTCGCTCAGCGGAACGTCCGAAAGGCGATTGACCACGACGCGGTTGCCCTCAGCCTCCAGCTGGCTGATCGTCGCGTCGGCGTTGCCACCCGTCGGGGCAGCCATGGCGGGGGCGGCCAGTCCGAGGACGGCGGCGCTCAGGCCGGCTGTGATGGCGGAGGCGATGGTGAGTTTCTTCATTGTTGTTGCGCTCTTCCCTTGGTCGGGTCGGAGCCGTCGGAACATGTCGCGCGGTCTCGACTTGTGATGTCTCGTTCGGATCCTATGTGATCCGTCTGCTTGAACCAGCAGGTCAGGCGAATAATTCCCATGGCAGAAAGTTGCGGCCGGTTGGCAGTACTACGCCGGTGAGACTTGTCGCAGCCGGCATCTAGCATCGAATGCATGTTCGAGTCGTGGTCGGAGGCGTCGGTGCTGGCTGAGCTGCTGGACCGGCGCATCGGCGCACAACCCGACCGCGACATGGAGGCAAGTCGATGATCACCGGTTTCGCCCTGGTCGCGCAACGGCCCCCACCCCCGCAGCCCGACACCAACCCCGACCACAACGAACCCCCACCCGTCTAGGAGCAGCCGATGAAAATCCTTGTGGCTACCGGCCATACGCAGGGGACACACCCCGGTGACTATCACTTCTGCATCGAGCGGGAGCTGGTGTGGATACAGGAACCGTGCGACCGGGACCGCCGCGATCCCGACGGCCCGTGCGGATGTGGACGCGGGTTCGCCGGCGCGGCGTCGCACCGCGCGACCACGACTGCGATGGTCGTCGAGTCCGAGATGAGTCGCGACGACGTGGTCCTGGCATTCCAGACGAGTCTCGCCGACGGCGGCTGGCCCGTCTCCTGGGCCGATGACGTCGCCGACGACAACCTGGAGATCGCCGCACAATTGCCTGTCGGCGCGATCATCACACGCAGGCTCGAGAACTTCTTCTTACGCGGCGCACTGTTCTAGACGGCATGGGTGACGCTCGATCCTTGACACGCGGATGCGATCCAGCCGAAACACCCTCCTGCGATCGCGCCGCCGTCAAGATGAAACGGATCGAAGGACAACGCGATCGCCGCGACGGTGAACACCGCGAAACCGATGTTGTAGGTACGCACCCGGCCGAACATGTCGCCGAGCCGCCCGAAGGGCACCACCAGCACCGCGGTCACCACGAGATAGCCCATCAACATCCAGAGCAGGTAGCTGATGTTGGCCGAGGCGAGGGGGTTGAGCCCGATTCCGCGGAAGATGGCCGGCAGCGAAATCAGCACGATCGACGCGTTGATCGTGGCCAGCAGCGTTCCCAGCGTGGTGTTCGACAGGACAATCCACTTGTAGTGGGGGTGCTCGGCGTTCATCCGTCTGCGGCGTCCCTCTGTCTCCGCCGCCGCACCGGTCTGAATCGTCGTCGTCACCGCACCCAATTCGTCCACAAAAACATACGTTAGCTATATAAATTTGGTCGGGGCAATTCGCGCCGCGCCCGCGCGTGCTGTTCCCTGCGCCCGGTCGCTGCGCTAGCGTGGCACCGACACCACACGCGGGAGCGCGTACCGAGCGCGCTGAGAGGACGGGTAGGCCCGTCGACCGTACGAACCTGACCGGGTAATGCCGGCGTAGGGAGAACTCATATGTCTGACGTCGTCAATGTCACCACCGGGCCTATCCAGGGCAGCACCAAGGTGTACCGGAACGGGGTGCCGTTCCGCCGGGTGAACCTCACCAACGGGGAGCATCTCGACCTGTACGACACCTCCGGCCCGTACACCGACGGCAGTGCCGTCATCGACCTGGGCGCCGGTCTGCCCCGCCGCACCGTCGTGCGCGACCGCGGCACTCAGCTGCAGCGGGCCCGGGCCGGCGAGATCACCGCCGAGATGGCGTTCATCGCCGAACGCGAGGGCGTCTCGCCTGAACTCGTCCGAGACGAGGTGGCCCGCGGCCGCGCGGTGATCCCCGCCAACCACAACCACCCCGAGGCCGAGCCGATGATCATCGGCAAGGCGTTCGCGGTGAAAGTCAATGCGAACATCGGTAATTCGGCGGTGACCTCGTCGATCGCCGAGGAGGTCGACAAGATGGTGTGGGCCACCCGCTGGGGCGCCGACACCGTCATGGACCTGTCCACCGGCCGCGACATCCACCAGACCCGCGATCAGATCCTGCGTAACTCGCCGGTGCCCGTCGGCACCGTCCCGATGTACCAGGCCCTGGAAAAGGTCGGCGGCGATCCGGTGAAAATGACCTGGGAGGTCTACCGCGACACCGTCATCGAACAGTGTGAGCAGGGCGTGGACTACATGACCGTGCACGCCGGCGTGCTGCTGCGCCACATCCCACTGACCGTCGACCGCGTCACAGGCATCGTCTCGCGCGGCGGCTCGATCATGGCCGCGTGGTGTCTGGCCCACCACCGGGAGTCGTTCCTCTACACCAACTTCGAGGAACTGTGCGACATCCTCGCCCGCTACGACGTGACGTTCTCGCTGGGTGACGGCCTGCGTCCCGGATCGATCGCCGACGCCAACGATGCCGCCCAGTTCGCCGAGCTGCGCACCCTGGGTGAACTCACCAGGATCGCGAAAGCCCATGGCGTGCAGGTGATGATCGAAGGACCCGGCCACGTCCCGATGCACAAGATCGTGGAGAACGTGCGCCTGGAGGAGGAACTCTGCGAGGAGGCGCCGTTCTATACGCTCGGCCCGCTGGCCACCGACATCGCCCCGGCCTACGATCACATCACCTCCGCGATCGGCGCAGCCATCATTGCGCAGGCCGGTACCGCGATGCTGTGTTACGTGACGCCGAAGGAACACCTCGGGCTGCCCAATCGCAAGGACGTCAAGGACGGCGTCATCGCCTACAAGATCGCCGCCCACGCCGCCGATCTCGCCAAGGGCCACCCGGGGGCTCAGGCCAGGGACGACGCCCTGTCCAAGGCGCGCTTCGAGTTCCGCTGGGAGGACCAGTTCAACCTGTCACTGGACCCTGACACCGCCCGCGAGTTCCATGACCAGACCCTGCCGGCCGAACCGGCCAAGACCGCTCACTTCTGTTCGATGTGCGGACCCAAGTTCTGCTCGATGCGGATCAGCCACGAGGTGCAGGAAGCCATGAAGCAGAAGTCCCGAGAGTTCGCCGACCAGGGCAACAAGGTGTATCTACCGGTGGTGACGTCATGACTTTCCTGCCGCTCACCGCAGCGGGACAGGCCCCGCGACGGGTGATGACCATCGCCGGATCGGACTCTGGCGGCGGGGCGGGCATCCAGGCCGACATGCGGACCTTCGCACTGCTCGGTCTGCACGGCCTGGTCGCCGTCACCGCCGTCACCGTCCAGAACTCAGTGGGTGTCAAAGGTTTTCACGAGATCCCGCTCGACGTCGTGGCCGGCCAGATCGAGGCGGTGGCCTCCGACATCGGGCTGGAGGCTGCCAAGACCGGGATGCTGGCGTCGCCGGAGATCATCGAGACCGTCTCCGACACCTGGGTCGAGCAGGGGCTGCACGGCAGGGTCCCCCTGGTGGTCGACCCGGTGTGCGCCTCCATGCACGGCGACCCGCTGCTACACCCGAGCGCATTGAACGCGCTGCGTGACAAGCTTTTTCCGCTCGCAACCCTGGTGACCCCGAACCTCGACGAAGTGCGCCTGCTCGTCGACATCGACGTGGTCGACCGGGAGTCCCAGCGCGCCGCCGCCCGCGCACTGCACGCGCTCGGACCGCAGTGGGCCCTGGTGAAGGGCGGGCACCTGCGCTCGTCGTCCCACAGCCCCGACCTGCTGTTCGACGGCACCGACTTTTACGAGTTCGACTCCACTCGCATCGACACGGTGCACGATCACGGCGCCGGAGACACCCTGGCCGCGGCCACCGCGTGTGCCCTCGCGCACGGCTACACCGTCCCCGACGCGGTCGCGTTCGGGAAACGCTGGGTCACCGAATGCCTGCGCGCGGCCTACCCGCTGGGCCGGGGGCACGGACCGGTGTCAGCTCTGTTCCGGCTCGGGACATGACGGCGGGCCGCGATCTCGACGACATCGCGGGCATCGCGCACGAACCCGACGGCGCCCCCGCAGGCGTCGTCGCGCTGACGCACGGCGCCGGCGGCAGCCGGGAATCGCCGATGCTGGCGGCGCTCTGCGACCAGTGGGCACGCCGCGGCTGGCTCGCCGTGCGCTACAACCTGCCGTACCGCCGCCGCCGTCCCAAGGGCCCGCCGTCCGGTTCCGCGGCCGCTGACATGGCCGGCATCGTCGAGGCGGTCGCCGCCGTGCGCTGTCTGGCCGACGGCCCGGTGATCGCCGGCGGCCACTCCTACGGCGGCCGGCTCACGTCGATGGCGGTGGCCGACGGCCTGGGAATCGACGTGCTGACCTTGTTCTCCTATCCGCTGCACCCGCCCGGCAAGCCGGAACGCGCGCGCACCGAGCACCTGCCGCGGATCACCGTGCCCACGGTGTTCACCCACGGCACCGCTGACCCGTTCGGCACCCTCGACGAGCTCCGGCCCGCGGCCGCGCTCATCGCCGCCCGCACCGAGATCGTCGAGGTCACCGGCGCGCGCCACGACCTGAACTCCAAGAAACTCGACGTCGCGGCCCTTGCCGTCGATGCCGCCCTGCGGATGCTGGCCTGAGTTATCGTCGCAGCGTGACCGTGCCACCACCCGGCGGCTATCCACCGCCGCCTCCGCTGCCTTACCAGGGCGGGCCGGTTCAGCCTTTTGCGACACCCGCCCCGCGGACCAACTGGTGGGCGGTCGTCTCGCTGGTCTTCGGCGTCATCGGCGGGGTCCTGATCAGCCTGGTCTGCGGCTTGGTCGGCCTGAAGAAGGCCAAGCAGTACCGCAGCGGCCGCGGCATGGCGATCGCGGGACTCGTGCTCTCGGCGCTGTGGTCGGTCGGGATCGTCGTGCTCGCGATCGTCGCGGCCGTCTCCGATGACACCGTCGCGGCGACGAAGGTGAAACTGGGCGACTGCCTGGCCGAGATCCCCGGCGGGGACCGGGTGCTCGACGTCAAGACGGTCAGTTGTGACCAGCCCCACGCCGGTGAGGTGTTCGCCGTGCTGACCATGCCGGACGGCGTGTTCCCCGGTCAGGCCGCGGTCGAGGGCTATCACCAGAAATGCGCTCCTGAGCTGCGCAGCTACTCGCCGCGGTCCGTATCCGACGATTCGGTGCAGCTCTACGTGCTCTTCCCCACGGCCGAGACCTGGGCCGACGGCGACCGCGCCGTGACCTGCATCGCGACGGTCAACCCGCCGCGGGCGGGATCGCTGCGCGGCTGAATCGGCACGAACCTCGGGTACCGTTGCGCCATGGCTTCGGAGCACTTCGAGGCGGTCATCGTGGGAGCCGGCTTCGCCGGTATCGGTGCTGCCATCCAGTTCAGGCGGATGGGCATCGAGAACATCGTGATCCTGGACCGAGAGGATGACCTCGGCGGCACGTGGTACGTCAACCACTACCCGGGTCTCGCGGTCGACGTCCCGACGACCACCTATTCCTACTTCTTCGAGCCGAACCCGAACTGGTCGCGGCTGTTCTCCACCGGTGCGGAGATCAAGCAGTACGCCGACGACGTCGCCGACAAGTACGACGTACGCCGCCACATGCGCTTCGGGGTCACGGTCGAGGGTGCGCGCTGGGACGACGACGCCAAGCTCTGGCGGGTCAACCTCGCCGACGGTTCCACACTCGCCACGCGGTACCTGGTCACCGCCACCGGATTCCTGTCCCAGCCCCGCATGCCCGACATCCCGGGCATCACCGAGTTCGACGGCCGGATCATCCACACCACCGCCTGGGACGACTCCTACGACCCGACCGGCGACAGGATCGCCGTCATCGGCACCGGGGCCACCGCGGTGCAGTTGATTCCCGAACTCGCGGACAAGGCCGCCGACCTGACGGTCTACCAGCGCACCCCGATCTGGGTCGCACCCAAGGTCGACTTCCGGTTCTCCGAACGCGCCAAGCGGCTGTTCGCCCGAATACCGTGGACGCAGCGCATCATTCGCGCGATCACCGACACCGTCTACGAGACGATGATCAACGTCGGTGTGGTGCACTACCGCGTCCCGTTGTTCCGCCGCCTGAACATCTCCGCGATGGACCTGTGCAAGATCAACCAGTTCATCCAGATCCGGGACAAGGACCTGCGCCGCCGGATGACACCGGACTACGACATCGGATGTAAGCGGCCGACCTTCTCCAACAAGTACTTCCGCACGTTCACCCGCCCGCACGTGCACCTGCAGAGCGATGGTATCGAGCACGTCACCGCCGACGGGATCGTCAACGCCGACGGCTCCAAGACCGTCATCGACACCCTGGTGCTGGCCACCGGATTCGACCTGTGGGAGGCGAACTTCCCGGCCATCGAGGTGATCGGCCGGGACGGCCGCAACCTCGGGAAGTGGTGGCGGGAGAACCGGTTCCAGGCCTACCAGGGCGTGTCGATGCCCTACTTCCCGAACTACCTCAGCCTGGCCAGTCCGTACGCGTTCCTGGGTCTCAACTTCTTCAACACCATGGAGTACCAGATGCGGTTGATGGACCGGCTTTTCGGTGAGCTCAAGCGCCGCCACGCCACCACCTTCGAGGTCACCGAGCAGGCCAACACCGCGTACCTGGACAAGATGACCGAACTGCTCGGTGACTCGTTGTGGACGCTGGGCAATTGTGCGGCATCGCGCTCGTACTATTTCAACCCGCACGGCGAACCGAGTCTGCTTCGGCCGATGTCGACGCAGGACGCCATCACAGAAGCTTCGACCTTCCCGCTCAGCGACTACCAGATCGTCTAGTATCCGGTTGTGCCCAAAGAAAACTCACGCGCCGCCACTATCGCCGGACTGCTCCTCGCCGGTGCCGGGGTCTCGCACTTCGTCGCCCCCGCTCTCTACGAGGGTCTGACCAAGCCCGCGTTCCCGACCGACACCCGGCAGCACGTGTACATCGACGGCGGCATCGAGACCGCCGTCGGTCTCGGCCTCGCCTACCCGAAGACGCGCAAGCTGGCCCTGTTCGGGCTGGTGGGCTATCTGCTCTACTTGGCCGGCAACGTCGCCCGTAACCGGTAGCGGCCCAGCAGCGTCACGTCCACCAGGCCCTGCACGGTCTGCCTGGCGTCCTCGGAATCCGCGTAGCGGACCAGGCGTCCCAGGTCGACCACCAGGGCCATGGCGGCGTGCACGGCGAAGCGCGCCTCGGCGGCGCTCCACTCCGGCCGCACCGCGACGACGAGCTCGACCCAGGACTCCACGGTGGCACGCTGCAGGTCCCGCACGATGCGTTGGTCGGCGGCGGACATGTTCAGGCGCTCGCTGTAGTAGACGCACTCCAACTCGGGTTGATCGAAGGTCCGCTCGACATAGCCGTCGATGACCGCGGTGAGCGCCTCCTCGGGGTCTGACACCGTCGCGACGACCGACGCCAGTTCGGCCGACACTCGATCGGCGGCGCGCCGGAAGATCGCGGCGAGGATGTCACTTTTGCCCGAGAAGTACTTGTAGATGCCGGAAGTCGGTATCCCGACAGCCGAGGCGATCTCCTCCATCGTGGTGTCTCGGTACCCGTTGCGGTTGAACAGGCGCATCGACTCCGTCAGCAGCGCTTCGTATTTCGACGCCTCAACCGCCGGCCGCACCGGCGCCGGCCCGACGCGGACGCGCGGCGGGTCACCCGTCGGCTCGGCGGCCAGCACCTCGCGGCAGATCTGCGCGAACAGCCGGTGCACCTGCGCGGCAGGCAGTTTCGCGCGATGGTCGACGATGCTGCCGACGATCGAGAGCACCGCCGTCGACCGGATCGACAGCTGCCCGTCGCTCAGCTCCGGCCGTAACACCGCCAGCGGCCGGTGGATCCGTCCATGCACGGTCTGAATCTGTTCGAGCAGGGTCGCCTGGTCCTCACCGCGCAGATACCGGTTCTCCCAGCGGTACAGGCCTCCCGAGCTGCGGTTGGCCAGCGCGGTGTCGGTCAGCGCGGACACCAACCGGTCGAGCACCTCCTGCGGGTCGTCCCCGTCGATGTCCGCGGTGCCGTCCACCAACTGCTGACCGAGATTGAGTACGGCGTCGCGGAACAACTCGTACTTGCCGGCGTAGTGCCGGTACAGGGCGGCGGCGGAGATGCCGACGCGGGAGGCGATCATCTCCATGCTCACGCCGTGGTAGCCCAGCGCGCTGAACGCTTCGGCCGACGCGCGCGCGATCTGCGCTTTACGGTCCTTGGGCCGACGTCGGATGCCGTTTTCCCCGGCGGTGCTCGCCACCGTCCCACGATATCGTGGGCCCGTGAACTCGCCCGATGAGTCGGCATTGCGGCGGCGTCTCGGATTATTCGACACCGTCACTCTCGGGCTCGGGTCGATGATCGGGGCAGGCATCTTCGTCGCGCTGGCGCCGGCCGCGGCCGCCGCGGGCGACGGGCTGCTCGCCGCGCTCGCTGTCGCCGCCGTGGTCGCCGTCTGCAACGCGATGTCGTCGGCCCGGTTGGCGGCGCGCTACCCGCAGTCGGGCGGCACCTACGTCTACGGCCGGGAACGGCTGGGGCCCTTCTGGGGTCACGCCGCGGGCTGGAGCTTCATCGTCGGCAAGACCGCGTCGTGCGCGGCGATGGCACTGACGGTCGGGGCGTACGTGTGGCCGGCCCACGCCCACGCGGTGGCGGCCGCATCGGTGATCGCGCTGACCGCGCTGAGCTACGCCGGGGTGCAGCGGTCCGCCGCGCTCACCCGCATCATCGTGGCGCTGGTACTGGCGGTGCTGACGGTGGTGGTGGTCGTACTGTTCGGCGCCGGCCACGGGTTCGAGCTGGTGCCCGGTCCCGGCGTCAGCGCCTACGGCGTGCTGCAAGCGGCGGGGCTGCTGTTCTTCGCGTTCGCCGGCTACGCCCGCATCGCCACCCTCGGCGAGGAGGTGCGCGACCCGGCGCGGACGATCCCGCGGGCGGTCGCGCTCGCACTGGCACTCACACTGGCGGTGTACGCGTTGGTGGCGGTCGCCGTGGTCGGTGCACTCGGCGTCGCGGGACTGGCGTCGGCCACCGCGCCCTTGTCGGATGCGGTGCGCGCGGCCGGTTTTCCGGCGCTGGCACCGGTGGTCGGTGTCGCCGCGGCGGTCGCGGCGACAGGTGCACTGCTGGCGCTGTTGCTCGGGGTGTCGCGCACCGTGCTGGCGATGGCGCGCGACGGGCACCTGCCGATGCGCCTGGCCGCCGTGCATCCGCGCCACGGCACGCCGTACCGTGCCGAGGTCGCCGTCGGGCTGGTCGTCGCCGTGGTCGCCGCGCTGGTCGACGTGCGGGCCGCGATCGGGTTCTCGTCGTTCGGAGTGCTGCTCTACTACGCGATCGCCAACGCGTCGGCATGGACCCTGGGCCACCGCCTGGTGCCTGCCGTCGGCCTGGCCGGCTGTCTGGCCCTGGCATTCACGCTCCCGCCGGCGTCCGTGCTGGCCGGCGCGGTGGTGGTCCTGATCGGCGTGCTCGCCTACTGGACTGGCGGCGCGCACCGTCATGGTGTGTAGTCGCACCGTGGCTTTCCCAATGAAGACGTGGCAGCAGGTGGATTCGCGCTCGGATCCGGATTTCGTCGTCGCACCGGGCGAGCGGCTGAGCTGGCCACGCACGGTCGGCCTCGGCGCCCAGCATGTCGTCGCGATGTTCGGTGCGACGTTCCTGGTGCCGGTGCTCACCGGGTTCCCACCCGCCACGACCCTGTTGTTCTCCGGGGTCGGCACCATCCTGTTCCTGCTGATCACCGGCAACCGGCTGCCCAGCTATCTGGGGTCGAGCTTCTCGGTGATCGCTCCGGTGACGGCGGCCGTGGCGTCGGAGGGCACCGGCAGCGCACTGGGCGGGATCGTCGCGGTGGGCCTTTTGCTCGTATTGGTCGGCGGTGTCGTGCACGTGGTGGGTACCCGCTGGCTCGACGTCGCGCTGCCCCCCATCGTGACCGGTGCGATCGTCGCGCTGATCGGGTTCAACCTGGCGCCTGCGGCGAAGACCAACTTCGAACAGGGTCCGCTGCTCGGGTTGGTGACATTGGTGCTGCTCGTCGCCGCGCTGGCATTCTTCCGCGGGATGATCGGCAGGCTCGCGATCTTCGTCGCGGTGGCCGCCGGATACGTGCTGGCGCTGCTGCTCGGCGAGGTGGACACCTCGGGCATCGCGGCCGCGCCCTGGATCGGTCTGCCCGAGTTTCAGACGCCGACGTTCACGCTGTCGGTGCTGCCGATGTTCCTGCCCGCGGTCATCGCGCTGATCGCCGAGAACATCGGGCACGTGAAATCGGTGAGCCAGATGACCAAGACGGACCTCGACCCGTTGATGGGGCGCGCCCTGGCCGCCGACGGTGTCGCGACGACGCTGGCCGGGTTCGGCGGCGGGTCGGCGACGACGACCTACGCGGAGAACATCGGGGTGATGGCGGCGACGCGGGTGTACTCGACGGCCGCGTACTGGGTGGCCGCGCTGGTGGCGGTCGCGTTGTCGCTGTGCCCGAAGGTCGGTGCGGTCATCGTCGCGGTCCCGGCCGGGGTGCTCGGTGGAGCGACGGTGGTGCTCTACGGCCTGGTCGGCATTCTGGGCGTGCGCATCTGGCTGACCAACCAGGTCGACTTCTCCAAGCCGATCAACCAGATGACGGCCGCCATCCCGCTGATCATCGGCATCGCCGACTTCACCTGGAGCGCAGGATCATTGACGTTCACCGGGATCGCGCTGGGTTCGATCGCCGCGTTGCTCATCTACCACGGCATGCGGCTGCTGGGATTCCGGCAGCGCGAGGCTACGGCGTCCGCCGGTCCCGTTGCTCACGGGTAGGCACGCCGTTGACACCCTCGATCGACTGCGCGTAGGTGCCGACGGCGAATGCGACCGACGACGCCATCACCGCGAGAGCCTCGCGGTCGATGTTGTCGATGGTGTCGCCGCGGGTGTGGTAGTTGGGGTCGAAGGGCGCTCCGGCCTTGCCACCCCAGAGTCGGGCCTGCACATCGGTTTTGCGCTGCGACGAGCCGGTGGTGAGGCCGCCGACCGGGATGCCCGCGGCCAGGAACGGCTCGTAGTCGGTGATCCGCTGCAGCGGGATGTCCGCCGGGCGCACCCCCGCCGTATTCAGCCTGGCGGCCAGGGTGCGTTCGATACCCGCCGAACCCATTGGCGCCGGGACGATCTCACCGGTCTGTGCGGACTGGTCGCCGTCATCGGTGAAATATCCGGGATTCGGCGAGCCGAGCATGTCGAAGTTCAGGTACATCGCGATGTCGTCAAGCTGCTCATCACCCAGTGACGCCAGGTACTTCTTGGTGCCGTCCATCGACACTTCCTCGGCGCCCCAGAACGCGAAACGCACCGCGTTGGCGGTGTCCGGCGCGCCGCCGAGTTGCAGCGCCGTCTCCAGGACGGCGGCCACGCCGGTGCCGTTGTCGTTGATCCCAGGACCGGAACGGACGCTGTCGAGGTGGGCACCGACCATGACGACGTTGCGGGTGTCGCCGGTTGTGGTCTGGGCGACGACATTCCGGGATTTCGTCATCACCGGCTCGTTGTCCAGAACCAGGGTGACCGGCGATTCGGTGCGGCGCAGCGCGGCGTCCGCGGCCGGGTCGATGACGCCGACCGGGATGGTCAGCTCGGTGTAGTACCCCGTGGTGAACAGCGTCGGCGGTGAGCCGGTCGGCCGCGTCGGGGTGGCCTGGCTGACCACGAGCATGCCGACCGCGCCTTCCTGCAGCGCAACCCGGTGTTTGTCGACGACCGAGCATCCGCTGTCGTCGACGACGGCGATGGCCTTGGCGACCGACACGTCACCGTAGTCGGCGGCCGCGCACCCTGCCGGTCTGCGCGGCCGCAACGTGGGCGCCTTCAGCCCGCCGGGCACGGTGGTGATCAACAGCGAGGCCTGGTCCACTCGGAAGTCGCGGCCGGCCACCGTCAGGGCGGGACTCCCGCCCTTCGAGCCGGACAGCCGCTCGAACTCCGGGGTCTGCACGTCGAAGCCGTTGTCGCGCAGGAGTTGGGCGACGTAGTCGACACTGGCCTGATAGCCGGGTGTGCCGTCGGCCCGGTTGCCGTCGTGTGCGTCTGCGATGTTCTGAAACTCGACCAGGTGCCGGTAGACCCCGTCGATCGTGACCTTGTCGGCGAGTTCGGGTCCCAGCTGCGGCGCGGGCGGCGGGCTGCCCGGCGCGCACGCCGCGACCAGCGCGCCCACCACGACCACGGCCGCCCACCGGCCGGTCATGGTGTGGTCAGCTTGTGCCGGACGCGGTCCTCGCGCACCGGAATCCCGTTGCGCCCGCGCTGGTCCTGGGCATACAGCCCGACCGCGAAGGCCACGCCGCCGCCGTGGATCTGCAACGCGGTCCTGTCGATGTTTCCGATCGTGTCGGTGGCCTTGTGGTAGTTCGGGTCGAACGGCTGGTCGGCCTCACCGCCCCACAGCTCGGCCTGTTCGGCGGACTTCTTGTCTTCGGCCCCCGAGAACAGGCCTCCCACAGGCACTCCCGCTCTGGTGAAGCCGTCGTAATCGGATCGGCCGTCGAAGGAGGTGTCCTGTCCCGGTTTACCGGCCCGGTCCAGGTAGGCGGTCAGCGTGCGCTCGATGCCGGCCGACCCCTCGGGCACCCGGGGCACGCCCTCACCCGGTCCGGGCCTGGTGGACTGGTTGCCGTCCAGGGTGAAGTAACCCGGGTTCGGGGAACCGATCATATCGAAGTTGAGGTACAGCGCGATGTCCTTGAGCGCCTCGTCGTCCAGCGACGCCACATAGTCGGTGGAGCCCAGCAGACCTTGCTCCTCGGCGCCCCAGAACCCGAACCGCACCGCGTTGGCCACATCCGGCGAAGTGCCCAGCTGCAGCGCGGTTTCCAGTACCGCGGCCACCCCGGAACCGTTGTCGTTGATCCCGGGCCCCTCCTCGACGCTGTCGAGGTGGGCACCGACCATCACGACGTCGGCGGTCGAGCCGGTCGTGGTCTGGGCGATCACGTTGCGGGTCCGCTCCTGGCGAACCCCGGCGTTCAGGTTGATCACCGTGGTCGCCCCCTGCTGCCCGCGCAGCTGCTCACCGACCTCCTTGCTGACTGAGATGACCGGGATCTTGACGTCGGTGGTTTCGCCGAGGGTGCCGGCACCCAGGTCGGGACCGCTCTCGTTGTTGGCGACGATCAGCGCCACCGCACCGCGCTCGGCGGCCACGGCCTGTTTCCCGCCGAACGGGCAGGCGCCGCGGTCGACGAGCACGACCGCGCCCCGGACCGGCAGCCCGTCGTAGTCCTCGGCGGTGCAGCCCGGGGTGTCCTCGGCACGCGCCGCGACCAGCGGACCGGAGACCCCTTCGGGCCCGGTGCCGATCGTGAACTGCAGCGGCCGCGCCTCGGCCTTGCTGCCCGCCACCGTCAGCGACGGCTCCTCGGCCCACGGTATCCGCACCTCGAACTCCGGCGTTTCAACCTGGAAGCCTTTGTCCCGCAGAGCTTTCGCGATGAAGTCGACGCTCGCGTCGTATCCGGGTCTGCCCAGGGCGCGGTTGCCGCCGTGTTCGTCGGCGATCTCCTGCAGCCTGTCAAGGTGCGCCATCAGCGCGTCGGCGGTGATCTTGCGCGACAGCGCGTCGGCGAACTCGGTGGCCGCGCCGGTGTCCCGGACCGGCTGGGGCGCCGGGGCGGCGTCGCGTCCGCAGCCCGCGAGGGCCAGCACGGGGACGGCCGCCATGGCCACGAGTTTCGTCCGGATCACGACCCCCACGTTAGCGCGGACCGGTGCGGTCACCGAGAAAGCCCAGAACCGCCGACGCGGTGTCCTCGGGTCGCTCGATCTGGACGAAGTGCCCGGCCCCGGGGATCATGACGACCCTGCTGCCCGGGGGCAGCGCCGCACCGATCGGTTCGACGTACTCGGCCCGCATCGCGCCGTCCTGCTCGCCATGGACGTGCAGGACCGGCACCCGCGGCATCCCAAAGCAGTGGTGGTGCAGCTCGGCATACTTCTGCCCCGGCCGCGACGGCCGCACCAGCGCGCGGTAGTAGCCCACCGCCGCGCGGCGGTGGACCGGGCTGGGCAGCGCGGCCAGCGCGTCGTCCAACTCGGAGCCGGTGTCATGGCCGGCGGGTCCCCAGTCCTGCCACAGCCTCGGAATGACGCGCGACAGAACGCGTTCGGGCAGCTGCGGAAGTTGGAAGAACAGGATGTACCAGCTGTTACGCAGCTGACGCGGCATCATCCGCAGTTGCCGGCCGAGCGAACCGCGCATGCGGCTGACCGCGCCGATCGGCGGGACGGCGATCGTAATGTGCTCGGCGAACGGCGATTCCGGGTACGCCGCGAGGGCGCCTGCGGTGAACCCACCCCAGTCGTGGCCGATCAGCACCGCGTCCTCGGGCGCACCGAGCCCGCGGTGCACCGCCAGCGCGTCGTACATCAGCGCACCGATGTGATAGTCGCCGTCGGGCGCGGGTCCGGTCGGTGCGTACCCGCGCGAGAACGGCGCGACCACCCGCATACCGCGTTCGGCCAGCAGCGGAGCCAGCTTTCGCCACCCCCACGCGCTGTCGGGGAACCCGTGCAGACACAAGGCGAGCCGACCGTCTGGCGGACCCCAGGCCAGCGCGGTCACCTTCAGGTGCGGCAGATCGAGTTCGAGCGTCTGCGGTGCGGTCACCTGCGCCATGCTAGGCGTCGCGCCGATTGACGGTGATGACCGCCGCGACGAACACGGCGCCGGCCAGGACCGCAAAGTACACCAGCGAGCCCGCCGGGCCCCACCGCATCACGAACCCCGGGTACAGCCACTGCACGTCGAGGAATCGCAGCGCGTTGCCGAACGGCAGGTAGGGGCCGAGCTGCCAGCCGCGGCCGGGCAGGTTGGCCAGCAGCGGTTCCACCAGCAGAGGCCACAGCAGCAGCACGGTCACCGCACCGGCGGTGTGCCGGAGCAACACCGCGACCCCGACTCCGAGCACGGCTGCCGACGCCGCGTACAACGCCACCTTCGCGGCGAAGCCAAGCGTGGCCGGCACCGTCAGCGCGGCCGCGACGCCGGGATCGGCGGTCAGCCGCGCGGCCGACACCGCGCCCAGCACCATGACCGCCGCCCAGGCCGCTGAGAAGACGGCGCTGACAACAGCTTTGGCGCATATCACCAGTGTGCGGCCAGGCGTGGCCAGGAAGGTGAGCGCGATCAGCCCGCTGCGGTACTCCCCCGTCACCGTCATCGCCGCGACGATCATCAACACCGGAATGCCGAACACCGCGACTCCGAGCGCCGCCTCGGGCACGGTCAGCCGGGCGTAGCCGGAGGCGACCGAGGTCTGCAGCGCGGCGAGCCCAACGCTCAGCGCGGTGGCCGCCAGGGCCGCCCACAGCGGTGAGCGCAGCGTGGTCAGCTTGATCCGTTCGGCGTCGAGGACGGCGGCGGCGCGCCTCATCGGGACCCTGCCCGGAACTCGGTGGCGTCGTCGGTGGAAGCCAGGTAGGCCTGCTCGAGCGAGACGTGGTGTGCGCTCAGTTCGTGCAGCGCGATCGACTGCGCCGCGGCGACCTCACCGACGGCGTCGGTGGTGGCGTCCCGCACGGTCAGGGCGTCTGGTTCGGCCGCAACGGCGAACCCGGCCGCGGTGAGCGCGGCGTGCAGCTCCGGCAGCCGCGGACTGCGCACGCGTACCGTCGCGGCACCGGAGCGCCCGACGAACTCCGACACCGTGGTCGACGCGATCAGCCGGCCCTTGCCGATCACCACCAGCCGGTCGGCGGTGTTGGCCATCTCCGAGAGCAGGTGGCTGGACACCAGCACAGTGCGGCCTTCTGCGGCCAGCGTGCGCATCAGGGTGCGGACCCAGTGGATGCCCTCGGGATCGAGGCCGTTGACCGGTTCGTCGAACAGCAGCACCGGCGGATCGCCCAGCAGCGCCGTGGCGATGCCCAGGCGCTGACTCATCCCGAGCGAGAGCGTGCCGGCACGGGAGCCGGCCACCGAGGACAGCCCCACCGTCTCGAGCACCTCGTCGGGACGGCGTCTGCCGAGCCCGTTGCTGGCGGCGATCCAGCGCAGATGGTTGCGCACCGTGCGGTTCGGATGGATCTGCCGGGCGTCGAGCAGCGCACCAACGGTGCGCAGCGGGTCACGCAGCCGGCGGTAGGCGCGGCCGTCGATGGTGGCGGTGCCCGAGGTCGGGTGGTCGAGGCCGAGGATGATCCGCATCGTGGTGGTCTTGCCCGCGCCGTTGGGGCCGAGGAACCCGGTCACGACGCCGGGTTCGATCGTGCACGTCAGCCCGTCGACGGCCCGCGTCGAGCCGTATGTCTTGCTCAGCGCGGTCAGTTCGATCACGCGGCGGCCACCACAAGGTCGGCGACCGCGCGCATGCCCGCGGCGTTGGGATGCAGCGGCGCCGGCCGGCCCGGCACGGGCAGCCCGAATCTGGCAGGCAGGGTGGTCCAGGGCTGCGCTGACCAGGCGTGGTGGTCGCGGCTCGCTTCGGCCGCGCGCACCAGGCCGCACCCGGTGGCCCGGGCGGCGTCGGCCGTGAGCTGTTCCAGCGTGTCCGCGATGTGCCTGCCCAGCGTCAGCTCCGCGGCGCGCAGCGGCGGCGCGTCGCCCGTGGCCGGCAGCAGCGTCAGATAGTCCACGAACAGCACGGTGGCCCGCGGCGCCCGCCGCCGGATCTCGTGTCCGACCTCGATCAGGGCACTGCCGGCTTCCCGGAGCGCCAGGTAGCGCGCCGCCGGGTCCAGCAGGTCGCGCAACCGGCTGCCGAGCAGCGGCACCGACCGCAGTGCCCGCGGCAGCCCAGCCGCGAAAAGCATCGGGACGTAACCGGCGTCGTTGCCGCCGATCGTCACCGTCACCAGCGACTCGGTGCCGTCGAGCGCGCGGATCTGCGGTGGTGCGCCGTGCTGGGTCTCGCGCAGCACGTGCGCCGTCGTCGCCCCGGAGAAGGTGACGTCGGTCAGGTCCAGACCCAGCGCGTCGGCGACCAGGTGCGGATAGTTGCGCGCCGATCGGCCCGCCGCGCGCGGGGAGCCCGGCGCCCGCGGCCCGATGCCCGGCCCGGCGGCCATCGAACTGCCCAGGGCCACATATCTGTTCACAGGGCCGGGCTGCTCGCCTGCGCCCAGAACCTCTTCGGGATGCGGCCGGCCCGGCGGGCCAGATACCCGGCCCGCACGGCGGCGGCCATCGCCGCGGCCATCGCGGGCGGATCGGCGGCGCGGGTGACGGCGCTGGCCAGCAGCACCGCGTCACAGCCCAATTCCATCGCCAGCGCCGCGTCGCTGGCCGTGCCGATGCCGGCGTCGAGGATCACCGGGACCTCGGCCTGGTCGACGATCATCTCGATGTGGTGCGGGTTCGCGATGCCCAGGCCGGTGCCGATCGGGGAACCGAGCGGCATCACCGCCGCGCAGCCGGTGTCCTCCAGCCGTTTTGCCAGTACCGGGTCGTCGTTGGTGTAGGGCAGCACCACGAACCCATCGTCGACCAGTTGCTCTGCGGCCCTGACCAATTCGAGCGCGTCGGGCAGCAGGGTGCGTTCGTCGGCGATCACCTCGAGTTTGACCCAGTTGGTGTGCAGCGCCTCGCGGGCCAGTTGCGCCGTCATCACCGCCTCGGCGGCTCCGCGGCAACCGGCGGTGTTGGGCAGCGGTGTGATGCCCAACCGGGTCAGCAGATCCAGCACGCCGGTGCCGCCGTCGGCGTCGACGCGGCGCATCGCCACCGTGGTCAGCTCGGTCTCCGAGGCCACCAGCGCCGACTCGAGCACCGCGAGGTTCGCGGCGCCGCCGGTGCCGAGGATCAGCCGGGAGCCGAACTCGCGGCCGGCGATGCTCAGCTTGCCCGCCGAGAAAGAGGTGCACACGTCAGCCACCCTGCACCGCCGTCACCACCTCGACCTTGGCGCCGTCGGAAAGCGCGGTGTCCCACTGCGAGCGCGGGATCACCGACCAGTCCACCGCGACCGCGATCCCCTTCTCGGGGAAGCCGAGGCCGTCCAGCAACGAGGCGATCGTCGTGCTCTCGTCGACTTCCACCGTTTCGTCGTTGACCGTGACCTTCATCGAACCAGTGCTCCTTCCAGCTCGGCGGCGATCGTCTGCGCCGTCCACGGCGCCAACAGGAAACCCGACCGACCGTGCCCCGCGGCGACAAGTGTGCGCTCGTCGAGCCTGCCGACAAGCGGCAGGTTGTCGGGTGTCATAGGCCGCAGACCGGCGCCGACCTCGGCGAGCTCGTACTCGCCGAGAGCGGGCATCACCGCGCAGGCGTCGTCGAGCAGATCCCGCACGCCGCTCACCGTGGGCGCGGTGTCGCGGCCGTGTTCGTACTGCGTCGCGCCGACCACGACGCCGTCTGCACGCGGCACCACGTAGACCTGACGGCCGTGCACCCGGGCGCGCACCACCTGTTTCGGCACCGGCAGACACCCGCGACGCCAGCGCAACCGCAGCACCTCCCCCTTGACGGGGCGCACCGGCAGCCCGGGCCACAGCGTCGGGGCGTCGATGCCGTTGGCGATCACGACGCTGTCGGCGGCACCGGTCTCGGCCAGCGAAGGCACCGGCGGGGCCCACTGCACGCCGAGCCGTTCGCACTCGGCGGCGAGGCCGGCGACGACGGCGCGGTTGTCGACGGCGAGTTCGGTGTCGGCCACAAAGCCGTGCCGGATACCTTGGGCGAGAAGGGGTTCGATATCGCGCGCCGACGTGGTCGGCGTCACCGGGTGACCCTGTTCGGACAACCACCCCGCAACGGTCCTGAGGTCGGCGGCGTCCGCGCGGTCGACGGCGACGACCAGCGACCGGCGGGCGGTGACGACCTCAGGCGGCAGCCCGTCGAGGAAGCCGTCATGCCACAGCTGAAGGGATTCCAGGCCGATCCGCAGCAGTTGTTCCTCGCCGGGCCAGCCCTCGCTGTGCGGGGCGAGCATGCCGCCGGCGACCCAGGACGCGCCGGCCTGCTCGGCACGGTGCACGCGGACCGCCCAGCCGTCCTGCAGCGCCCGCCGTGCCACGGCGAGCCCGATGACACCGCCCCCGACGACGGCAAGCGTCCCGCGGGTCTGGGTGGGCATTCACTGGCTCCCTTCGCCGGCATGACCCGGATCAGGTGTGACGGTAAGAGTCGGCGGACTCACTCTCAGTCCCCGTACCCGGGACTCCCGTGTGGTCGGCTACCAGCCTACGTCGCGCCGGCGCTAGCGTTCGAGTGTGCGTGAACCCCGACTAGCGAGCGCTTCGCTGTACCTGTGCACCGACGCCCGCCGTGATCGCGGCGACCTCGCCGAGTTCGCCGACGCGGCGCTGGCCGGCGGCGTGGACATCATCCAGCTCCGCGACAAGGGGTCGCCGGGCGAGCAGCGGTTCGGGCCGCTGGAGCCGCGCCAGGAGCTCGACGCGCTGCAGGTGCTCGCCGACGCGGCCCGCAGGCACGGGGCGTTGCTCGCGGTCAACGACCGCGCCGACATCGCGCGCGCGGCCGGCGCCGACGTGTTGCACCTCGGTCAGGACGACCTGCCGCTCAGTGTGGCGCGGGAGATCATCGGCGACCGCGTGGTCGGGCGCTCGACGCACGACCTGGACCAGGTGCGGGCCGCGGCGGCCGAAGACGTCGACTACTTCTGCGTCGGGCCGTGCTGGCCGACGCCGACGAAACCGGGCCGACCCGCCCCGGGGCTGGACCTGGTGCGGGCGACCGCCGCGCTGGGCACCGACAAACCGTGGTTCGCGATCGGGGGCATCGACGCCGACCGGCTGCCGGAAGTGCTGGCGGCCGGGGCGCGGCGGGTGGTGGTGGTGCGGGCGATCACCGCGGCCGACGACCCGAAGGCGGCGGCCGAAACGCTGGCCGGACTGCTCAGCGCTGCGGGTTGACCAGCAGCGGGATCGCGGCCGTGACCTCGCGCAGACGCTGCCAGCTCGCGGCGAAGCCGGGATGCAGGGGAAGGTCGGCGACCTCGTCCTCGGCGACCCAGCGCAGCTCCGCGCTCTCCCGGTTGGGGATGGTGTCGAGTTCTTCGGAGGTGTCGGCGATCACCGTGGTGTAGGTCCATCCGGACACCTCGGCGGTGACCACCGTGGTCCGCACGGTCAGTTGCTCCGGAGGCAGCCCGGCCTCTTCGTGCGCCTCCCGCACCGCCGCCTGTTCCGGGGTCTCGTGACTGTCACGGGCACCGCCCGGCAACCCCCACGTGCCGCCCTGGTGGCTCCACGGCGCGCGGTGCTGGAGCAGTACGGCGGCCGACCCGTCCGGGCGGGGCGCCCGCAGGAGCAGCCCGGCGGCGCCGTGCCGGCCCCAGTAGGCATTGCCGGTCGCCGACACCACCCAGCCGTCCCCGTCTCCACGCACGCGTTCAGGATAGGGAACGCGTCCGGATTCTTGACACGTGAATCCCCGCACGCCGACCGATGAGCTCTTAGAATTCCCTCATAGAATTCGCGGTAGCTAGAGTTTGTGGCCGAACGACCACCGGAGAGATCGAGACCAGGATGAGGTCCGCGCAGACGTGACTGTGGAGTTGGCGCACCCCTCGACCGAGCCTCTTGCGTCGCGGTCGCCGACAGCTGCGTCTCATCCGCGGTGGTGGTTCCTGTGGACCACGCCCGGACGCATCCTGACCATCGGGCTGGTGCTCGCCGCGCTGGTCGTCGCGAGCGCGTTCGCGACCTCGACCACGATCAACGACCGCCAGCAGGCCCTGACGACGGTGCTCAACCACACCGAGCCGCTGTCGTTCGCGGCCGGACAGCTCTACACCACGCTGTCGGTCGCCGACGCCGCGGCGGCCACCGCGTTCATCGCCGGCGCCGAGCCGCGGGCGGTGCGGCAACGCTACGAGCAGGCCATCACCGACGCGTCGGTCGCGGTGACACGGGCGTCCAGCGGCCTCACCGAGGAGTCCCTGGTCCAGTTGCTGGGCCGGATCAACGCACGGCTGGCCGTGTACACCGGGCTGGTCGAGACGGCCAGGACCAACAACCGTGCCGGAAATCCCGTCGGCTCGTCCTACCTGTCGGAGGCGTCGGCGCTGATGCAGGAGAAGATCCTGCCCGACGCGCAGCGGCTCTACGAGGAGACCTCGGCGCGGGTGGACGCCGAGACCACCGCGTCGACCCGCATCCCGACGCCGGTGATTCTGGTGGTGGTCGCGACGCTGCTGTTCGGGGTGTTCGCCAACCGGTGGCTGGCCAAGCGGACCCGCCGCCGCGTCAACATCGGTTTCGTCGCCGGCGGGCTGGCGGTGCTGATCATGTTGATGTGGGTCGGCACGGCGCTGGTGATCTCGACCGCCGACAGCCGCAGCGCCAAGGAGACCGCGGCCGAATCGCTGAAGACGGTCACCACGCTCGCGATCACCGCGCAGCAGGCGCGAGCGGACGAGACCCTGTCGCTGATCCGCCGCGGTGACGAGGACCTGCGCAAGCAGTCCTACTACCAGCGCATCGAGGACATGAAGGAGCAGCTGGCGAGGTATCTGGCACGCGACGACTCGATCGACAAGACCGACCTCGCCGATGCCGCCACACTGCTGGACCGGTGGCGTGCGGCCGACGACCGGATCTCGGCCTACATCGCGGTCGGCAACTACCAGGCCGCGACGCAGGTGGCGCTGGGCACCGGCGAGGACGACTCCACGCCGGCGTTCAACAAGCTCGACGAGGCGCTGAGCAAGGGCATCGAGCAGAGCCGCACCCAGCTGCGCAACGAGATCGTCAACGCCCGTCGGGTGCTGTCCGGCGCGACCGTGGGCGCCGCCGCGCTGTCGGTCGTGGCGGCCGTGGCGGTGGCGCTGGGGATCTGGCCGAGATTGAGCGAGTACCGGTGATGAGCGCTTGCGCGAAGAACAGACAGCAGGTGATGAGCGCTTGCGCGAAGAACAGACAGCAGGTGATGAGCGCGAAAGTCCTGGGCGCGGCGCTGGCGGCGGTGCTGCTGCTGGCCGGGTGCGCGCAGACGTCGCCGGTGGTGCCCACGCCGACCGTGATCCTCGCGCCGCCCACCCCGGCCGGTTTCGAGGAGATGCCGCCGGAGCCGGCGAAGCCGCCGGCCCGGGCCGACGACGACTGCGATCCGAGGGAGAGCCTGCGCCCGTTCGACAACGAGAAGGACGCCGAGAAGGCGGTCGCGAACATCAAGGCGCGCGGACGCCTGATCGTCGGTCTGGACATCGGCAGCAACCTGTTCAGCTTCCGCGACCCGATCACCGGTGAGATCACCGGCTTCGACGTCGACATCGCCGGCGAGATCGCCCGCGACATCTTCGGCACGCCGTCGCAGGTGGAGTACCGCATCCTGGCCTCGGCCGACCGCATCGCCGCGCTGCAGAACAACGAGGTGGACGTCGTGGTCAAAACCATGACGATCACGTGCGAGCGCAAGAAGCTGGTGAACTTCTCCACCGGGTACCTGACCGCCAACCAGCGCATTTTGGCGCCGCGGGATTCGAACATCCGCCAGTCGTCGGACCTGTCCGGCAAGCGGGTCTGCGTGGCCAAGGGCACCACGTCGCTGGAACGGATTCAGCAGATCACGCCGCCGCCGATCATCGTCGGGGTGGTGACCTGGGCCGACTGCCTGGTGGCGCTGCAGCAGCGGCAGGTCGACGCGGTCAGCACCGACGATTCGATCCTGGCCGGGCTGGTGTCCCAGGATCCGTACCTGCACATCGTGGGGCCGTCGCTGAACGAGGAGGTCTACGGCATCGGGATCAATCTGGAGAACACCGCACTGGTGCGTTACGTCAACGGCACGCTGCAGCGCATCCGGAGCGACGGCACCTGGAACACGTTGTACCGCAAGTGGTTGACCGTGCTGGGACCCGCTCCCGGGCCCCCTGTCGCGAGGTACACGGACTGATGGCCGAACACGACGACACCACCTTCGACGGCGATCCGGGTACCCAGCCCGCGAACTTCTCGGACCTGGCCGACGACACGATGTCGACGGCGCGGCCGATGGCCACCCAGGCGGTGTTCCGGCCCAACTTCTTCGACGACGACGATGACGACGACGACGCGCAGTTCCACACCGGAGACACCGAGCCGCAGCTGAACACCACGACGGTGACCCGCTACATGTCGCCGACCCGCAGACTGGGCGGCGGGCTGGTCGAGATCCCGCGGGTCCGGGCCCGGGATCCGTTGGCCGCGTTGATGACCGATCCCGTGGTGGCCGAGTCGAAACGTTTCTGCTGGAACTGCGGCCGGCCCGTGGGCCGGTCAACCAAGGATGGCAAGGCCCCTTCCGAAGGCTGGTGCCCGCACTGCGGCAGCGCTTATTCCTTTCTGCCGCAGCTGAATGTCGGCGACATCGTCGCCGACCAGTACGAGATCAAGGGCTGCATCGCCCACGGCGGGCTGGGCTGGGTGTATCTGGCCTTCGACAAGAACGTCAACGACCGCCCGGTGGTGCTCAAGGGACTCGTGCACTCCGGTGACGCCGAGGCGCAGGCGATCGCGATGGCCGAGCGGCAGTTCCTGGCCGAGGTGACCCATCCCGGGATCGTGAAGATCTACAACTTCGTCGAGCACGACGACAAGCACGGCAACCCGGTCGGCTACATCGTTATGGAGTACGTGGGCGGGACGTCGCTCAAACAGGCCACCCACCACCGCAAGACCGAACGGACGCTGCTGCCCGTCGCCGAGGCGATCGGCTTCATGCTCGAAATCCTGCCCGCCCTGGGCTATCTGCACTCGCTGGGCCTGGTGTACAACGACCTCAAACCCGAGAACATCATGGTGACCGAGGACCAGCTCAAGCTGATCGACCTCGGCGCGGTGTCTCGGATCAACTCCTTCGGATACCTGTACGGCACACCGGGTTACCAGGCGCCGGAGATCGTCCGGACCGGCCCGACGGTGGCCACGGACATCTACACGGTGGGTCGCACGCTGGCTGCGCTGACACTGAAGCTGCGCACCCGCAAAGGCCGTTACGTCGACGGACTGCCCGAGGACGATCCGGTGCTGCGCGAGTACGACTCGTTCGGCCGGCTGCTGCGGCGCGCGATCGACCCCGATCCGCGGCGGCGGTTCCAGAGCGCCGAGGAGATGTCCAGCCAGCTGATGGGTGTGCTGCGCGAGGTGGTGGCCAAGGACACCGGGGTGCCCCGGCCCGGTCTGTCGACCACCTTCAGCCCGTCACGCTCGACGTTCGGGGTCGATCTGCTGGTCGCCCACACCGATGTGTACCTCGACGGTCAGGTGCACTCGGAGAAGCTGACCGCCCAGGAGATCGTCCGGGCTCTCCAGGTGCCGCTGGTCGACCCCACCGATGTCGGGGCCACCGTGCTGTCGGCGACGCTGCTGAGCCAACCGGTGCAGACGCTGGACTCGTTGCGCGCCGCCCGACACGGCGCGCTGGACTCCGACGGCATCGACCTGAGCGAGTCGGTGGAGTTGCCGCTCATGGAGGTCCGCGCGCTGTTGGATCTCGGTGACGTCGCCAAGGCCACCCGCAAGCTCGACGAACTCGCCGAGCGGATCGGATGGCGCTGGCGGCTGGTCTGGTTCCGGGCCGTGTCGGAGCTGCTGACCGCCGATTATGACTCCGCCACAAAGCACTTCACCGAAGTGCTGGACACCCTGCCCGGCGAGCTGGCCCCGAAGCTGGCGCTGGCCGCCACCGCCGAACTGGCCGGCACCGCGGACGAGCGCAAGTTCTATGACACCGTGTGGTCCACCGACCACGGGGTGATCTCCGCCGGTTTCGGATTGGCCCGTGCGCAGTCGGCTGCTGGAGACCGGGACGCCGCGGTCCGCACACTCGACGAAGTACCGGCCACCTCAAGACATTTCACCACCGCCCGGTTGACCAGCGCGGTCACGCTGCTGTCCGGTCGGTCCAGCGGTGAGATCACCGAACAGCACATCCGTGACGCCGCGCGCCGGGTGGAGGCGCTGCCCGACACCGAACCCAGGGTGCTGCAGATCCGCGCGCTGGTGCTGGGCACGGCGATGGACTGGCTGGCGGACAACACCGCCAGCACCAACCACATTCTGGGCTTCCCGTTCACCGAGCACGGGTTGCAGCTCGGGGTCGAGGCCTCGTTGCGGAGCCTGGCCCGCGTGGCGCCCACCCAGGCCCACCGGTACGCGTTGGTCGACCTGGCCAACAGCGTGCGCCCGATGTCGACGTTCTGATCCGGCACCGCCCGGCACCGCTCCGGCAACTACGGAATCCGTTGCTGGAGGTCCAGATATTGACGCCTTCGCCGGTTGCCGCGACTCGCCAGGACTGACATATGGCCAAACGTGCTGGTTAACGCACATACATGTGATTCACAACGGCATATGGTCAGCCCACTGATTCCGTAGTATCGTGGCGCCACTACCAGGTGACTTCATCGGCGCAGCTTTGAGACCCAGGGCCTGCCACCTGACTTCGACTTCGTCCAGGGGAGTCCACATGTCCGCACCAGATCCACTGCCGGCCCCCAGCACACAGCGGTTCTTCCGGCCGGATCCCACCTCGTTCGAACTGCGCGAGGAACACCACCGGGCCACGTTCTCCGCCTGCGAACTGCCACCGTCGAGCGTCCTGGTGACGATCCACGGGGAGATCGACGCCGTCAACAGCATGGCGCTCGCGTGCTACGTGGAGAAGCGTCTGGCGGGGGCCCGCAAGCTGATCCTGGACCTGCAGACCGTCGAGTTCTTCGCGGCCTCCGGCTTCGCCGCACTGTCGAACATCAACGTGGTCTGTGCCCGAAGCGGCGTTCGCTGGAGACTGCTCGCGGGAACTCACGTCCGCCGCCTGCTCCGGATCTGCGATCCGCAACGTGAGCTACCCGTCGCCGAGCCCAGCGCCAAGTACTCCCGCACACGCCCGAGCAATCGCCAACTCCTCGTTGGTGGGTATAACTAGCACCGCCGTCGGCGCCCCCTCCGGGCAAATTCGCCTGGCCGTCCGGGCCGGGCTCTCGTTGAGGTGCTCGTCGAGTTCGATGCCGAACGCCGTCAGACCGGAGAGCGCGTCGCGCCGGACCGCCGCGTCGTTCTCGCCGACGCCGGCGGTGAACGTGATGACATCGGCTGAACCCAGTACCGCCAGGTAGGCGCCGATGTACTTGCGCAGCCGGTGGATGTACACCTCGTAGGCCAGTTGCGCTGCGGGGTCACCGGACTCGATCTTGCGGTGCAGTTCCCTGAAGTCGACCTCACCGCCGAGACCGCGCACCCCGGAATGCCTGTTCAGCATCGTCTCGATGTCCTCGACCTTCATCCCGGCCGTGCGCCACAGGTAGAAGATCACGCCGGGATCCACGTCACCGGAGCGGGTTCCCATCACCAGTCCCTCCATCGGGGTCAGCCCCATGGAGGTCTCGACCGGCCTTCCCCCGACGATCGCCGACGCCGATGCGCCGTTGCCGAGGTGCAGCACGATCTGGCTCAGCGAGTCCAGCGGCTCACCGAGGAACTCGGCGGCCCGTTCGCTGACGTACTGGTGCGACGTGCCGTGGAACCCGTAGCGGCGGATGCGCCAGGACTCGGCGACGTCCGCGTCGATCGCGTAGGTGGCCGCCGCAGGCGGCAGGTCGTGAAAGAACGCGGTATCGAACACCGCGACGTGGGGCAGGTCCGGCAGCGCCTTGCGGGCCACCTCGATTCCCAGGATGGCCGGCGGATTGTGCAGCGGCGCAAGGGCGGACAGTTCCTGTAGGCGGGTGATGGTTTGGTCGTCGATGACGGTGGGCTGATAGAGGTCGGGACCGCCGTGCACGACGCGGTGCCCGACCGCGACCAGCCCGAGGTCATCGAGGTGGTGGCCGTCAGAGGCCAGCGACTCGAACACCACCTGCATCGCCGCGGCATGGTCGGTGACCCGCTCGACGATGCCGTCCGCGACGAGCGCACCTGAATCCGGGTCCACCACCGCGTATTTCACCGACGACGAACCGGTGTTGAGCACCAGCACCGAGCGTGTCATCGCCAATCACCCCTGCGCCTGGATCGCGGTGATGGCCACCGTGTTGACGATGTCCTCGACCAGCGCGCCACGGGACAGGTCGTTGACCGGCTTGTTCAAACCCTGCAGCACAGGTCCGATCGCGATGGCGCCCGCGCTGCGCTGCACCGCCTTGTAGGTGTTGTTCCCGGTGTTGAGGTCGGGAAAGATCAACACGGTGGCGTGGCCGGCCACCTTCGAGTCGGGCATCTTGGTCTCGGCCACCGACGGTTCCACCGCGGCGTCGTACTGGATCGGCCCCTCCACCAGTAGCTCGGGCGCCCGCGATCGCACGAGTTCGGTTGCCTTACGTACCTTTTCGACTTCTTCGCCGGCACCTGAGGTGCCGGTCGAGTACGACAGCATCGCCACCTTCGGCTCGATGCCGAACTGTGCGGCGGTACGCGCCGACGAGATCGCGATGTCGGCGAGCTGCTCGGCGGTGGGATCGGGCACGATGGCGCAGTCACCGTAGGCGAGCACCTCGTCGGCCAGGCACATGAGGAAGATGCTCGACACCGTGGAGACATCGGGCCGGGTCTTGATGATCTCGAAGGCCGGGCGCACCGTGTGCGCCGTGGTGTGCCGCGCACCGGACACCATGCCGTCGACGATGTCGTTGTGCACCAGCATCGTGCCGAAATACGACACGTCGTGCATGATCTCGCGGGCCTGCTCCACCGTCACGCCCTTGTGCGCACGGAGCTTCGCATACTGCTCGGCGAACCGGTCACACAGGTCGCTCGTCCGCGGGTCGAGCACGGCCGCGTCCGACAGATCCACGCCGAGTTCGGCTGCCCGGGACCGGATCTGGGCTTCGTCGCCGAGGATGGTGAGGTCGGCGACACTGCGGTCCAGCAGTCTGCCGGCAGCCTTGAGGATGCGGTCGTCGTCGCCCTCGGGCAGCACGATGCGCTTGCGGTCCGCCCGTGCCTGGTCGAGCAACTGATAGGTGAACATCTGCGGGGTGACCACCGACGGGATCGGAAGGGCCAGCTGCGCCAACAGCTCGGCGGTGTCGACGTGGGTCTCCATCAAGGTCAGCGCGGTGTCGATCTTGCGGTGCGACTTCGAAGTGACCCGGCCGCGGGTGGCCGCCACCCGGCTCGCGGTCTCGAAGGTGCCGAATCCGGTCTCGATGATCGGCACCCGCAAGCCCAGTCCCGACACCAGCGATCCGATCGCCGGGTGCAGAGTCAGCCCGCCGTTGAGTATCACCGTCGACAGCGACGGAAAGCCTTCTGCGGCATGCGCGCTGAGCACGGCCAGCACCACGTCGGAGCGGTCCCCCGGCGTGATCACCGCGATGCCCTCGGTGAGTCGTTCCAGCACATGCTCGGCCGTCATACCCGCGACGAGCACGTCGAGCACCTCGCGGTCGAGCAGCGCCGAATCCCCCTGCACCTGGGTGCCATCGACCGCGTCCCGCAGCTCGGCCACCGAAGGGGCCACCAGCAGCGGCTCCTCGGGCAGCACGTAACTGCGCGGCTCGACCGCGGTGAGCGCCTCGGCCACCGCGGTCATCTGCGTCGGCTCACAGCGGTTGGCCACCACCGCGGCGGTGTGGGCGTGTTGCGCGGCGATCTCGTCGATGCAGACCTCGGCCACCTGGACGACCTGCTCGGGGGTGCGGTCCTTGGCCTTGATCGCGAGCACCACCGGCGCACCGAGATTGGCCGCGATGCGCGCATTGGTGGACAGCTCGCTCGGCGCGGCCACGTCGGTGTAGTCGCTGCCGACGATCAGCACCGCGTCGCTGCGGTCCGCGACACGGTGGAACCGGTCCACGATGTCGGCCAGCGCGGCCTCGGGGTCGTCGTGCAGCTGCTGATAGCCCACACCCACGCAGTCCTCGTACGGCAGCTCCGCGGTCGTGTGATCGAGCAGCAACTCCAGGATGTAGTCCCGGTCCTCACCGGTCCTGGTGATCGGCCGGAACACCGCGACCCTCGGCACCGTGGCGGCGAGCCTGTGCAGTATGCCCAGCGCGATGGTCGATTTTCCGGTGTCGCCCTCCGGCGACGCGAGGTAGATCGAGGAGGTTGCTCCCGTCGAGGCGTCAGGCACGGGTCAAAGCCTGCCTGTCAACTGGCTGTCATGTCCACCGGCACCTGCAGGGTGGCCACCAGACCGCGGTGGTCGGCGCCCGGCACGGTCACCGTGGTGGCGCCGACGGTGGAGCAGTTCTTGGTCAGGACGTGATCGATGCCGAGCAGCGGCGGGCGCATTCCGCGGCCGGGATAGGTGCGGACCAGGCCGGCTCCCGCGTCGGCACCGGCGTCGCCGTAGCCCTCGTCCAGAAGGCGGCGGAACGGCGCCATGTCGGAGGTGGCGTTGAAGTCCCCGGCGACGATCACCGCGCCCGCGCCCGCCGTGCGGCCGACATCGCGCAGGGTCTCGGGCAGGCGGGCGATGTCGTCGCGCCACCCGTCGATGGGCGCCGGCCAGGGACCGGGCAGGTGTATCGACAGCACGGTGGCGTCGACACGCACGCCAGGGATCCGGATCCGCGACCCGACCATCGGCATCGTGTAGCCGTCGATGCGGCCGGAGTGCACGATCGGATACCGGCTCCAGATCCCGATGCCGGAGGCGTTGCGGGCCGGCAGGATCACCCGGTACGGAAAGACCCCGTCCATGCCCGCCGCCGACAACCCGTCCGCGGATTGCTGCGTCAACTCCTGCACCGCGACGATGTCGGCGACGTTCCGGGCCAGCGTGGCGAATGCAGCCGGATCGGCTTGCCCGAGATAGAGATTCGCGGTCAGCACGCGCACGTCGACCGCCGCGGTTTCGGGAGCCGCCGAACTCAGGTACCGCGGCACGTACATCCACATCAACGCGACGGTCAGCGCGACCGAGACCAGGGTGAGCAGCCAGCGCCTGCCGACGGCAAGCAACAGCATCGCCGCCGGCGCCGCGAGCGCCAGGTAGGGCGCCGCGGCGGCGACGATCAGCATGGGGTGCCCGGTGATGGGCAGGTAGCGGGCGGCGAGGCCTACCACCGCGGCGGCCAGGGCGCCCACGCCCAGCACCGTCGCAGGAATGCGGATCATGCGCGGTGTCGCTGCTCAGCCGAGCTTGCGCAGCCTCGGTTCCAGGTCGCGCTGGAACAGTTCCAGGAACCGCCTCTGGTCATGCCCGGGCGCATGGAACACCAGATGGTTGAGGCCCCAGTCGACGTAGTCCTTGACCTTGGCGACGGCCTCGTCCGGGTCGGACGCGACGATCCACCGCTTGGCGACCTGCTCGATCGGCAGTGCGTCGGCGGCCTTCTCCATCTCGATCGGATCGTCGATCGAGTGCTTCTGCTCGGCGGTCAACGACAGCGGGGCCCAGAACCGGGTGTTCTCCAGCGCCAGTTCGGGATCGGTGTCATAGGAGATCTTGATCTCGATCATCCGGTCGATGTCGTCGGGGTTCTTGCCGGCCGCCTCGGCGCCTTCCCGCATCGCCGGGATCAGCTTCTCCTTGTAGAGCTCCTCGCCCTTGCCGGAGGTGCAGATGAAGCCGTCGCCGGCGCGGCCGGCGTACTTGGCGACCTGCGGCCCGCCCGCGGCGATGTAGATCGGGATACCGCCCTCGGGCACGTCGTAGATCGAGGCGCCCTTGGTCTTGTAGTACTGGCCCTCGAAATCGACCCGGTCGCCGAGCCACAGTTCGCGCATCAGCTGCACCGCTTCGCGCAGCCGCGCGAAGCGCTCCTTGAAATCCGGCCACTGGCCCTCGTAGCCGGTGGCGATCTCGTTGAGTGCCTCGCCGGTGCCCACTCCGAGGAAGATCCGGTTCGGGTACAGGCACCCCATCGTCGCGAAGGCCTGGGCGATGACCGCCGGGTTGTACCGGAAGGTGGGGGTGAGCACCGACGTGCCCAGCACCAGCCGCTGGGTGCGCTCCCCCACCGCGGTCATCCACGCCAGCGAGAACGGGGCGTGCCCGCCCTTGTGCCGCCACGGCTGGAAGTGATCGCTGACCGTCGCGCTGTCCATGCCGTACTCCTCGGCCGCGACACCGAGTTCGACCAGTTCCCGCGGGGCGAACTGCTCCGCCGACGCCTTGTAGCCCAGTTTCAGTTCAGCCATAACTATGTTTCTACACTCGCCTGATGGCACCGGTACTGACGGCCGTCACCGACCGCGTCCACTTCGCCCAGACCGACCTGGTGAACTGGACCCTGGTCACCGTAGGTTCGGGCTCCCGGGAGGGCGTGGTGCTGATCGACGCCGGATTTCCGGGCAGCCGTCAGGATGTGCTGGATTCACTGGGACAGCTGGGGTTCGGGCCGGCCGACGTCCGCGCGATTCTGTTGACCCACGCGCACATCGACCATCTCGGGTCGGCGATCTGGTTCGCCCGGGAGCACGGCACCCCGGTGTACTGCCACGCCGACGAGGTCGGCCACTCCAAACGCGAGTATCTCGAGCAGGCCTCACCGCTGGCTGTCGCCGCGCAGGCGTGGCGGCCCAGGTGGCTGGCCTGGTCGGTGGCGATCATCCGCAAGGGCGGACTCGACCACTCCGGCATCCCCACCACCGCCACGCTGACCGAGGACGTCGCGGCGGGGCTGCCCGGCGCCCCCCGGTGCGTCCCGACTCCCGGGCACACCGGCGGGCACTGCTCCTACCTGGTCGACGGCGTGCTGATCAGCGGGGACGCCCTGGTGACCGGTCACCCGGTGTCCACGCGGCAGGGCCCGCAGCTGCTGCCGTTGGTGTTCAACCACGACGAGGACGCGTGCCGGCGCAGCCTCGAGGCGCTCGGCATGCTCGACACCGAGGTGCTGCTGCCCGGGCACGGGCCGGTGTGGCGGGGACGGGTCAGGGATGCGGTGAAGCAGGCGGCCACGGCGCAGCCGTGAATTCAGGAGCACGGCGAGCCGTGAATTGAGGACCACGGCGAGCCGTGAATTGAGGCAAGCGTCAGAGCAGTCCGAGCTGCCGATAGATGTCCGGGAGTAGGGCCTGCGCTTCGGGAAGCCAGAAGATTCCGGCCCAGGCGTGGAGTTGATCCTTCCGCAAGACGAACGTGACATCCGATCCCTTCGTCGCGATCGCCTTGTCCTGCAGGACCAGGACGTCCGGGGCGAGCAGATCGAGACTTCCGGAGTAGATCGCGGTCGGCGGCAGGCCCGCCAGCGATCCGTACAACGGGCTCACCAACGGGTCTGTCAGCTCCAGGTCCCCGGCCCACTGCTGGGCTCTGCGCACGGTGGTCGACGTCAGAATCGGATCGTCGACGAACTGGATCGCCGGGTTGCTCACCGTCAGATCCAGTGCGGGCGAGGACAGCACCATGTGCGACGGGACCTGATCGCCGCGACGCACCAGTTCCTGTACTGCGGTCAGAGCGATGCCGCCTCCCGCGGATGTACCTGTGACGCTGACGTTTCGGGCGCCGTGTTGCTCGATCTCGTTCGAGATGAGGTCGGCGATGACGGGGACGACTGTGCGCGCGGTGCCGCCCGGCGCCAACGGGTAGAGGGGCATCAGGACTGTCGCGCCGGTGTCGCGGGCCCACGAGGCGTACTGGAGCCATTCGAAGACAGTGGGTTTGACGACGTAGGCGCCGCCGTGCACGGCGACCACATACTTGCCGGACGGTCGTGGCGGACCCAGGGCGACTACCGGCATCCCGTCGAACTCGCTGCGCCGAACCTTCACGCCGATCGTGGTGAACCACGGTGGCGACTCGCTGGCGATCAGCGGCCCGATGTCGGTGACGAACTCCAGTCCCAGAACGCCGGTGACCGCACGGATCGCCCGGAACACGGCCGTGGTGACCTTCGATGCCGCCGAGGGTTCCCCTGTGAACGACGCCGGTACAGCAGGGGCGGTCTTTCCATCCGCATCCTGCTCGATCTCGGTGGTCGTCCGGCTGAACTGCAGGTGCTGCCTGCTTGACATCTGCTCGGTGTCGCGGCCGACCGAGGTCACCAGTGTCAGCAGCGCCGGATGGGTGCCGGCCGGGTTGGGCGTGTCGTCTGTCGCACGATTGACCGGTGTCCGGTCGGCCGGCACTGCGGTCGGCATCGAGACGACCCGCCGTGAGGTCGGCGGGCCCGACCGATTTTCGTGGTCGTCACTCGATCCGGTGGTGGCATGGCGGATGCTCCGGATCACTTCCGGTGGCGGCTCTGTCGGATGGTCCGCTCTCGGTGAGCGCGGCGGCGGGCCGTCGCCGTCTTCGTCGACCTCGTCGGCGTCTTCCTCGCCGTCACCGCCGGGGTCCGCGCCCCGTTCGGTCCCGGCGTCCCCGAGGCCGGCATCCTGGCCCACGGTTTCGTCGTGGCCCACGGTTTCATCGTCGGCTCGGTCGACGCGGGCGGGCCCGGCGTCTTTCCGTTCGACGTCCTCTCGTGTGAGCGACGAGTCCGAGGACGATGGACACGACGCGTCGTCGCTCTCCGCCCAGGCAATCCCGCAGCCCAGACCGGTCGTCACTCCGGCACCGATGCCGAGGGCGACCACCCACCCGCCGATCCGGCCGAGCTGATCGGTGCGGCCTGGATGATGTCTGCTCGCCATCACGCACCTCTTCCGGCTTGCGCACATTGACGAGTGGAATCCTCGTGCCTCTGCGCTCGAACGGACTCGGTAGTCGGCTACTGAAACTGCGCACCGACCGCTGTTCGACCTCCCTACGACTGCATCAGGCCAGGCTGTCGTAGCCGAGCAGGAACAGCGCGGTCAGGGCCAGGCCGCACGCGACGACGATCGCCGGCATCAGGATCATCGTGTCGAGTTCGTCGTCGTCGAGGACGTCGGACTCGAAGCGCCCGAACAGCACCCGGGCGATCCCGGTCCTGCGGAAAATCTTCACCAGCAGTCGCACCGGCTTGCTGTCACGCCGGCGGCCGACGAGCAGGCGAGATACCCCGCCGATCGCGAACGTCAGTGCGGCAGCGGCCAACATCAGCCAGCCCACGGTCGCCTGCGACACACCGGCCAGCCTATAGCGCAAGCACCTTCAAGAACGCGATCGGATAGACCTCGCCCTCGGCCGGCAACGGTTCGGACAGCCGCCGGTACCCCATCGACACGTACAACGCCTCCGCCTCGGGCTGCCGGTCTCCGGTCGTCAGATAGATGCGCGAATAGCCTCGCGCGGCGATGTCGTCCTCGAGTCGCGAGACCAGCGCGCGGCCGTACCCGCGGCGCCGGTGGGCGCTGTCGGTCCAGATGCGCTTGAGTTCGGCGGTGGCTTCGTCGAAGCGGCGGAACGCCCCGCCGGTGACCGGTCGCCCGTCGAGCACGCCTATCAGCAGACCACCGTCAGGGCCGACGAACTCGTCGGCGGGGTAGCCGCGCAGCCAGGCGTGGACCCGGTCGCGTTCGCCGCCGTAGCGGTCGGCGTATTCGACAGCGAGCTCGTCGATCAGCGGTGCGGCGAGCGGATCGTCCTGGCCCACCGCCACGAACCGCAGTGCGGCCCCTTCACCCACGCGCCAGCACCGCCGCGAGTTGCTCGACGGTCAGCGCCCACCCGGCGTCGTGGTCGGAGAACGCCTCCGGCGGCAGCAGCGAATGCTCGACGGACATCAGTGTCGCGCCGTCGCCGTGCGGCTCGAACGCGACATCGACGATGCTCGTCGCCGTCGGATCCGCCCAGCCGGAGTGAGGCCACGTGAAGCGCAGCCGGTTCGGCCGGTCGATCTCGAGGAACTGCCCGGTGATCAGCACCGACCGTCCGGAGTCGTCGACGTCGAACCGCACCCGGCCACCGACGTGCGGTTCGACGGTCACGGCCACGCACCGGGACGGGCGCGGGCACATCCAGTCCACAAGGGCCACCGGATCCAGCCACTCGTCGAAGACGACCTCGGGCTCCGCGGGCATGACGCGGCGCACCCGGACTACCGGAGCTTCGGTCACCGGCGGTCCTGCTTTCTGCGCAGGCGTTCTGACAGCGCCTCGGCGCGGGCCGACCAGAATTCGGTCTGTTCGTCCATCCACCGCTGGGCCGCCGACAGTCCGTCGGGCTTCAATGAGAGCCAGTGCTCGCGGCCGCGCACCTCGCGCCGCACCAGACCGGCGGCCTCGAGCACCCCGACGTGGCGCGACACCCCGGCGAACGTCATCGGCAGCGGCGCAGCCAGGTCGCTGATCCGCGCGTCGCCGTCGCGTAGCGCTTCCAGCAGCCGTCGGCGCGTGGGATCGGCGAGGGCCGCGTAGGTCCGGTCCAGCACCGGATCTTCAACCATTCTGTTGACTATAGCCGGGGCGCGTGGTCTGCTGGATGTCCGGATCGTTCAACCAATCTGTTGAATGTTGGTCGGAAGGAGGGCGTCATGGGACTCCCGCGGATCGTGTCGGCGCAGGACTGGGATTCGGCGCTGGCCGAGATGCTGGTCAAGGAGAAGGAGATGACGCGGGCGCGGGACGCGCTCGCCGCGCTGCGGCGCCGGATGCCGTGGACCCCGGTGGACAATGAGTACCGCTTCGAAGGACCGGACGGCACCGTCACCCTGCCGGACCTGTTTGCCGGCCGTAGACAGCTGATCGTCTACCGGGCCTTCATGGATCCCGGCCCCGACGACTGGCCCGAACACGGTTGCGTCGGCTGCTCATTGATGGCCGATCACATCGGCAACCTCGCCCACCTCAACGCGCGGGACACCACCCTGGTGTACGTCTCCCGGGGCCCGCAATCGGACATCACCCGGATGAAGGCCCGGATGGGATGGGACATCCCTTGGTACACAATGCTTCCCGATGACACACGTGCGTTCGACGTCGACTTCGGTGTCGACCAGTGGCACGGCACCAACGCGTTCATCCGCTGGCCCGACGACGCCGGCGACCGGGTGTACCGCACCTACTTCGTCAACGGCCGCGGCGACGAGGCCTTCGTCAACACCTGGAACTTCCGCGACATCACCGCCCTCGGGCGGCAGGAGAACTGGGAGGATTCGCCGCCCGGACACCCGCAGTCGGCGCCCTATCGGTGGTGGCGTTGGCACGACGCGTACGGCCCCGGGCCCAGCGACCTGCCGAGGGCTCTTCCCAGAGAAAGTTGACACATGTAAAGTTCGCGCGCATGGACAACATCCGGGGTAAGACCATCGCGATCACCGGAGCGGCCCGCGGTATCGGATACGCGACCGCCGAAACCCTCCTCAAGCGGGGTGCGCGCGTCGTCATCGGCGACCGCGACGTCGCTCTACAGGAGTCGTCGGTGGCCAGGCTGGGCAACCTCGGGCCGGTGTCGGGCTATCCGCTCGACGTCACCGACCGGGAGTCGTTCTCGACCTTCCTCGACAAGGCCCGCACCGACGGCGGTGGCCACCTCGACGTGCTCATCAACAACGCCGGCGTGATGCCGATCGGCCCCTTCCTGGAGCAGTCCGAGCAGGCCGTGCGTTCGTCCATCGAGGTCAACCTGTACGGGGTGATCACCGGCTGCCAGCTCGCGCTGCCGGACATGATCGCCCGTGGGCGGGGCCACATCATCAACATCGCGTCGCTGTCCGGGCTGATCCCGGTCCCCGGGCAGGTGGTCTACGTAGGCGCGAAGTTCGGCGTCGTCGGGTTGTCCGCCGCCCTGGCCGACGAGGTGGCACCGCACGGGGTGCATGTGTCGGTGGTGATGCCGCCGTTCACCAAGACCGAATTGATTTCGGGCACAAAGGAAACCGCTGCCGTCAAGCCGGTGGAGCCGGCAGAAATCGCCGCGGCCGTGGCCAAGACGCTCGACAAGCCCAAGACCCATGTGTCGGTGCCGCCGTTCCTGCGCTTCACCGCACAGGCGGCGCAGATGCTCGGGCCGCGGGGACGCCGCTGGATGAACAACAAGCTGGGCCTGGACAGCGTGTTCCTGGAGTTCGACACCGCCGAGCGACAGGGCTATGAGCAGCGGGCACGGTCCGCGCAAGGTCTAGCCGAATGACGATCAAGCGGCGAGGCACGAGCCGCGATGAGGAATTCGGCAATCAGATCTAGCCGAAGACCGGTAGGGGTGCGCCCATCCTGTAGGCCTCGATCGTGTCGAGGTGCTCGAACAGCTCGTCGAGGTTGAACTGGTAATCCTCGGCCGTCCCGACAAACACCACGTGCGCGATCTGGCCGCCGTCGTCGGGGGTGAGCAGCACCACCGTCACGTTGACGGCCTCGTTCTCGTCTGGGACCTCGGCTTCGGAGGCCGGCCAGTACCAGGCGGCGCCGGTGTCATCCTCGACGTCGAGCGAGAACTCCCAGCCGCGCTCGGTCAGCTTGGCATCGAATTCCTCAAGGTCCGAGGCGATCTCGAGTTCGTCGGCGACCCGCGCCGGAAGCCAGGTCTGGTCCCGGACGGCCTGACGTTTCCTGCGTCGGGCCTTCTTCGCATCCGACCGTCTGGACAATTACCCGAGCGCCCGGTCCAGGTCGGCGATGAGGTCCTCGGTGCCTTCCAGCCCGACCGAGATCCGCACCACGCCGTCGCCGAGGCCGATCGCCGCCCGCCCCTCCGGCCCCATGGCCCGGTGCGTCGTCGTGGCTGGGTGGGTGATCAACGACTTGGCGTCGCCGAGGTTGTTGGAGATGTCGATGATGTGTAGCTTGTCGAGCACCTCGAAGGCCCGCTCCTTGCTGCCGCCCACCAGCTCGAAGGTAATCACCGTTCCGCCGCCGGACATCTGACGCTTGGCCAGGTCGTACTGCGGGTGCGATTCCAGGAACGGGTACTTCACCCAGCTGACCGCCGCATGCTGCTCGAGGAACTCGGCGATGCGGTGGGCCGACGCATTCTGGTGCTGCACCCGCAGGGACAGCGTCTCCAGCCCCTTGAGCAGGGTCCAGGCGTTGAACGGGCTCAGCGCCGGGCCCGTGTGACGCATCAGCTTCTGCACCGGCCCGTCGATGTACTCGGCGTCGCCGAGGATCGCCCCGCCCAGCACACGGCCCTGGCCGTCGATGTGCTTGGTGCCCGAGTACACGACGACATCGGCACCCAACGGCATGCCCCGTTGCAGCACCGGGGTGGCGAAGACGTTGTCCAACACCACCTTCGCGCCTGCAGCGTGCGCAAGATCGCACACCGCGGCGATGTCGACCAGCGACTGCATCGGGTTTGACGGCGTCTCGAAGAACACCGCCTGGGTCGGGACGGACAACGCCCGTTCCCACTGCTCGAGGTCATCGCCGTCGACGAACACCGTCTCGACGCCCCACCGCGGCAGGATCTCGTTGCACACCACGAAACACGAACCGAACAGGCTGCGTGCGGCCACCAGCCGGTCGCCGGCGCCCAGCAGCGCCCCCAGCGCGGTGAACACCGCCGACATACCGGTCGCCGTCGCGAAGCACGCCGGGGCACCCTCGAGCAGCCGCAGCCGCTCCTCGAACATCGCGATCGTCGGATTGCCGTAGCGCGAGTACACGAAGCGGTCGATCTCGCCGGTGAACGCCTTCTCCGCGGCGGCGGCCGACTCGTAGACGTAGCCCGAAGTCAGGTACAGCGCCTCGGCGGTCTCCTCGAAGCCCGACCGCAGCAGCCCGCCGCGCACCCCGATGGTGTCCAGGCTGACCCCCTCGGGAAGCGGAGCGGGGATCCGGACGGATTCGCCGTCGCTCATGACTGGGCCCACGGCAGCCCGACAGCCTTCCAGCCGGTGGCGCCGCGGTGCTTGTGCTCGTCGAGGTTGCCCTCGAAACCGTCCAGGATGTTGTAGGACGGGCCGATGCCGGCCTCGGTGGCAGCTTCTGCGGCCCCGATGGAGCGGTTGCCGGAGCGGCACAGGAACAGCACGGGACGCTGGCCCGGGGTGAGGCCCGCCGAGACCAGGTCGTCGACGAAACCGTCGTTGCGGGTGCCGTCCGTGCGATTCCACTCGATGTAGATCACGTCGCGCTGCAGCGAAGACAGATCGGGCACCCCGACGAATCGCCACTCGGCGTCGGTGCGGACGTCGACCAGCACCGCATCGGGGTTCTCGCTCAGCAGCGACCATGCCTGTTCAGGCGTGATGTCTCCGGCATAGCTCACGGTCGTGAGTGTCCCACAGCTAGCTGGGACCGGTCGAACAGACCTTCCAGCTTCCGCCCTCGCGCACGAAGGTCATCTCGACCGTCTCCTTGGCGTCCTTGTCCTTGTCGAAGTAGTAGGTGATATCGGCGGTGGCACGGTCGCCGTCCACTGCGACGCCGGCCACCCGGTCGACGAACCGCTCACCCCGCCGTAGGACTGAGGAACGTTGTGTATCAAGAACTTTGGACTCGACGGCGTGCTGCTCGGCGCAGGTGAACACCTTGAAGTCGGCGTAGTCGCCGCGTTGCAGCGCGTCATTCTGGCCGGACGCGGCCCGCGCGATCTGCTGGTCGTCGGACATTCCGTCGCCGGAGAACACGTTGAACAACCAGATTCCGATCACGACGGCCGTAATGATCGCCAGCGCCCCGAGGAACGGTGCGACTGCCGAGCCGCTGGACTCGGTGCCGTCGGTCTCGTCGCGGCCGCTCACCGGAGCCTGCGCACGGCGGTCGCGACGCGGCGGGCGCGATCGCGCGCCACGATCGGGTCCTGGGCGGTCGCCGTGGACCAGCTGCGCCAGGGCGCCTCGCCGCCGAACACCCGGACATCGCTTTCGGCGACCGCGAGCGCATCGGCCAGCACTGCGCGCATCTCGGCGCTGGACACGTCCCTGTCCTCTCCGTCGGAGTAGCCCACCTCGACCGCGCCCGGCGAGATCATGATGGTGTCGACCGGAAGCCCGAGGATGGCGCGCGCGTGCAGTTCGAACTGCGACAGCCGTTGCGAGCGCAGCGTCACCAGGCCGCTGTCCTGCAGCCGCGGCCTGACGTCGGAGAAATACACCTCGTCGCCACGCACCAGCAGTTCGACCGCGAACACCCCTCGGCCCCCGAGGGAGTTGACGATGCGTGCGGCGATCGACTTCGCCGAGTCCAGTGCGACAGGCGAGAGTTGCTGTGGCTGCCAGGATTCCAGCGCATCGCCGTCGCTCTGGTGATGTCCGATCGGCTCGCAGAAATGCACTGTGGGCCCGGCCGGCCCCGTCGTGCGCACCGTCAGCAGGGTGACCTCGAAGTCGACTTCGACAACCGTCTCAGCCAGGACGCGCTGCGTGCTCGGTGCGCCGCCGCCCACCGCCCGCTTCCAGGCCGGCTCCACGTCGGCGGGTCGCAGCAGCACCGACTCGCCCTCGCCCGGTGCTGCGGCAACCGGTTTGACCACCATCGGGAATCCGGCGTGCGCCGCGATCGCGGTGAGTTCCTCGACCGATCCCGCGAACCAGAACGGCGCGGTGGGCAGCCCCAGTTCGTCGGCGGCGAGCTTGCGCAGACCCTCGCCGTCCTGGGACAGACGGGCGGCCCGAGGCGTGGGGAACACCTCGACGTCGTCGCGTTCGGCGATCGACAGCAGCGCGTCCGTCCCCACGGTCGCCGTGTCGAGCACCACGTGGCCGGGCCGGTGCTCGTCGATCAGCGCCGTCAGCGCGTCCGCGTCTGGTTGGTCCGTGGCGGTGACCACCTCGGCGCCGAGCCGCCGGAACGCCAGCGCGAGCTCACTGCTGCGCGCGCCCACGCCGAGCAGCAGCACCGTCTCGCCGTACCTCGTGTCAGTCATCGAGTTTCCAGCCTGCCAGACGCGTCGCCGGAATCAGAACATGACGTGAGCGCCGCGCGGAACGTGCCCATCGCGTCGGTCAGGGCGGCGAACACCCTGTGCGCGGCCGCCAGGTCGCTGTCCGGCAGGTCGGACAGTGCCCGGTGGGTGTGCTCGGCCAGCGGAGTGAAGAACTCGCGGGCGACCTCCATGCCGGGCTGGGCGACGCGCAGCATCACCTTGCGCCGGTCGGCAGGGTCGGAATCCCGCAGCAGATGGCCCGACGCGATCATCCGCTCCACCAGGTAGGTGATGGCCGCCCCCGAGGTGCCCATCCGCTCCCGGAGCTCGCCGGCCGTCAGCGGCGTGCCGGCGTTCTCGGCGACCGTGACGTAGAGCAGTGCCCGGAAATCGTTGGCGGTCAACGCGTGCAGACCTGCGAAGCGGTGTCCTATCCGGTCAGATTCCGCCGTCATGGCCCGCACATCGGCGGCGATCGACGCCTCGAGCGCGACCCGGTCGACATCCTGCACGGCCCCCACCCTACCCGGAAAATTCAGTTGATTAATTGTTAATATTCTGAAATGTTAATCTGATGAACCGTCGATACTCGTGGGTGGTCGCGCTCCTGATCGTCCTTGCCTCCGGCGCCCTGACGGGGCTGCTCGGCAGCGGAGACTCCGGGTCGCAATCGCCGGTCGCGGTACCCGCCGACGCGGAGTCCGCACGCGCCGACGCCGTCAGGGAAACGTTCCCGGGCGGAGATCAGGTACCCGCAATCCTGGTAGTGACACGCACCGATTCCGCGCCGCTGGATCCGGCCGACCTGGACGCCGTGAACGCCGCGCGCGACCGCATGCTCGCGGCTACCGGCGGCGACGCCGTCGGCCCGCCGCCGCAGGTCTCCGACGACGGCCAGGCCGCGGTCGCGACGGTGCCGCTGTCGGGCGATCTGTCCGGCTTCGCGCTCACCGACAAGGTCAAGGAGCTGCGGTCCGCGGCGGCCGACGGACTGCCGGGCGACCTGCAGGCCGAGGTGACGGGCGGACCCGCGTTCGGCGCCGACATCGCCGCTTCGTTCTCCGGCGCGAACTTCACGCTGCTGGCGGTCACCGCGACCGTGGTGGCCCTGCTGCTGATCATCACCTACCGCTCGCCGGTGCTGTGGCTGGTACCGCTGCTGGTCATCGGTTTCGCTGACCGGGTCGCCGCGGTCGTCGGGGCGTCGGTGGCCGACGCACTGGGGATGAGCCCGGACGGTTCCACCTCGGGCATCACCAGCGTGCTGGTGTTCGGCGCGGGCACCAACTACGCGCTGCTGCTGATCTCCCGTTATCGGGAAGAGCTCGGCCGCAACGAGTCTCATCACACCGCGCTGCGCACCGCGGTCCGCCGCGCCGGGCCGGCGATCATCGCCAGCAACGCCACCGTGGTGCTCGCGCTACTGACCCTGCTGCTGGCGTCGTCGCCGAGCACCCGCAGTCTCGGCGTCCAGGCCGCCTCCGGCCTGGTGATCGCCGCGGTCTTCGTGATGCTGGTGCTGCCCCCTGCTCTAGGGGTGTTCGGCCGAAAACTGTTCTGGCCGTTCATCCCTGAAGTCGGAGCCCAGCCACTGACCGACAGCGGTGTCTGGCACCGGATCGCCGATGCGGTCGCACGCCGGCCCGCCCGGGTCGCGGTGGTGTCGATCGGCGCCCTGGCCCTGCTGTGCACCGGGCTGTTCGGCACCCCCGTCGGCCTGTCGCAGACCGAACAGTTCCGGGTGCAGGCCGAATCGGTCAGCGGGTTCGAGACCCTGGCCGACCACTTCCCCAGCGGCCTGACCGACCCCGCCCGGGTGATCGCGTCGACCGATCGCGCCGCCGAGGTGCAGCGTGCGATCACCGACACCCCCGGCGTCGTCTCGGTCGTGCCCGCGGGCAGCTCCCCGGACGGACTCAGTCAGTGGTCGGTGGTCCTGGAGGCCGCCCCGGCCACCGACGAGGCGTTCGACGCCGTTGACGCACTGCGCGATTCGGTCCACGCGGTGGACCCCGACGGTCTGGTCGGCGGTTCGGACGCCACCGCCCGGGACGCGGCCGCAGCGGCCGCCCACGACCGCGCGGTGGTGATTCCGGCGATCCTGCTGGTGGTGCTGATCGTGCTGTACGTACTGCTGCGGGCGGCGCTGGCGCCGCTGGTGCTGATCGCGGCCACGGTGCTCAGCTCGGTGGCGGCGCTGGGCCTGGGCAGCTGGGCCAGCGTGCATGTGTTCGGCTTCCCCGGGCTGGACAACACCGCCCCGCTGTTCGCATTCCTGTTCCTGGTGGCGCTCGGCGTGGACTACACGATCTTCCTGGTCACCCGGGCCCGGGAAGAGACTCCCGAGCACGGCACCCGCGACGGCATCGTGCGGGCCGTCTCGGCGACCGGGGCGGTGATCACCAGCGCGGGCATCGTGCTCGCCGCGGTGTTCTGCGTGCTGGGTGTGCTGCCGCTGATCGTGCTCACCCAGGTCGGCATCATCGTCGGACTCGGCATCCTGCTCGACACCTTCGTCGTGCGCACGGTGATCATCCCCGCGCTGTTCACGTTGATAGGGCCGAGGATCTGGTGGCCGGCGCTGCGCGGGGAGGCCACCACCGGCGGGTAGCGTCGAAACATGAGTCAGGCCACCGAACCCGTGCTGCCTCCGGTGCACATGCGCCGCGACGGGTTCGATCCCACGCCGCAGCTGCGCGAGATCCGTGAGACCGAGGGCGTGCGGACGGTGACCAACGCGTTCGGGATGACGGTGTACCTGGTCACCCGGTACGCGGACATCAAAACGGTGCTATCGGATCACGTCCGGTTCGCCAACGGCCGCCCGCCCGGGTTCGTATTGCCCGGTGCACCCCCGATCGACGAGGATGAACAGGCCCGCAGCCGGGCCGGGAACCTCCTCGGCCTCGACCCGCCCGAGCACCAACGGTTGCGCCGGATGCTCACCGGCGAGTTCACCCACCGCCGGATGACGCGGTTGCGGCCGCGCATCGTGGAGATCGTCGACGCGCAGCTGGACGCGCTGGGCGCGGCCGGCGAGTCGCACCGGACGCCGGGAGGAAGACGAGCAGTCGACCTGGTCGAGCATTTCGCCCTGCCGATCCCGTCCCTGGTGATCTGCGAGCTGCTCGGGGTGCCCTACGCCGACCGCGACGCCTTCCAGCGCCGCAGCGCCCGCCAGCTCGATCTGTCGATCCCGATCCCTGAGCGCCTGGAACTGGCGCGCGAAGCACGTGCCTACATGGACAGTCTCGTCGCTGGCGCGCGGGCGCGGCCCGGTGACGACATTCTCGGGATGCTGGTGCGCCAACACGGCGGCGAACTGACCGACGACGAGTTGATCGGCATCGCCGGTCTGCTGCTGCTGGCCGGCCACGAGACCACGTCGAACATGCTGGCGCTGGGGACACTTGCGTTGCTGCGCCATCCCGACCAGCTCGCCGCGGTGCGCGACGACCCGGCCGCGGTGGCGCTCGCGGTGGAGGAACTGCTGCGCTGGCTGTCGATCGTGCACACCTCGATCCCGCGCATCACGACCACCGACGTCGTCGTCGCGGATGTGGAGATCCCGGCCGGGCAATTGGTCTTCGCGTCTCTGCCCTCGGGTAACCGGGACAGCGAGTTCATCGACGCGCCAGATCATCTCGACATCAGCCGGGGAGCGATGGGGCATCTGGCATTCGGGCACGGCGTGCATCACTGCCTCGGCGCCCCGCTGGCCCGGATGGAGATGCAGATCGCCTTCCCGGCCCTGCTACGCCGCTTCCCGACGCTGGAGCCGGCCGAGGACTTCGCCGATGTGCAGTTCCGGTCGTTCCACTTCATCTACGGTCTGAAATCGTTGCAGGTCGCCTGGAAGTGAGGATCACATGACGGTGAGCAAGGTTCACGCCGACCGTGAGCTCTGCATTCAGGCGGGCAACTGCGTGATGGTCGCCGGCGACATCTTCGATCAGGACGACGACGGGATCGTGGTCATCCTCACCGACGAGGTCAGCGGCGACGCGGCCGAGCGCGCCAGGGAAGCGGTCAAACTCTGTTCGGCGAGCGCGCTGCGTCTGGATGATCGATGACGCCGGCACGGACCAGCAGCAGCACACTGACGATCAGCACCCAGACCGGGAAACTCACCGTCATCCACTTGGTGACGTCGCTGCCGATCAGGACACACAGCGCCACAACGTAAGTCACGACAACCAGCCAGGTCGGCATCAGCCGGGTGCGCAGCCAGATGGTGGCCAGCGAGATCATGAACACCGCGGCCATCCGCAGCGCGTAGGTGTCGGACAGCGCGAGCAGAAGCGCCTGACCGAAAGCGTTGACCTCGGTGCGCGAACCCGGCACGGCGGACTCCCTCGTCGCGATCAGCCCCGCACCTACGGCTGTCGACGCGAAGATCATCGCCAGGAACAGCAGACCGCTGCCGAGGAACACCGTCGAGAAGAACTTGTCCTCCAGCGCACCGAGGCCGTCGCGGACCACGCCGAGGAACCACAGAAAGGCGATGCCGGCGAACGGCATCAACACGATGGCGATCCGCAGCCGGTGCACCGAGCCGTCCGGCAGCTCGGTGCGGATCAGCACCAGGGCCGCTCCGAACATCAGCGCGAACAGGACACCGGCGAACGCGGCAGCGCGTGGGGTGGTGAGCCGGCGCAGGTGCCGGTCTGCCGGATGGGTCATCGCATCATGCTGCCACGGCGGCCATCACGGTACGGTTCCCTCCGGCGTGTTTGGCGCGGTACATCGCGGCGTCGGCCCGCTCGATCAGCGTGCGGACCACGCCGCCGAGGTCGCCGTCGATCTGGGCGGTGGCCGCCCCGATGCTGACGGTCGGCACCAGCGCGGCATCGCAGCGCGCCACCGTGTCGTGCAGCAGCGCGGCCACGGCGGCGACGGTCTGCGGTCCGCCGTCGACGACGATGACGAACTCCTCACCGCCGGTGCGCGCGGTGACCAACCGCACGCCGAGGGCGGCCACCGCGGCGCGCGCCGCGTCGGCCACCGCCACCAGCACCCGGTCTCCGGTGTCGTGGCCGTACCGGTCGTTGATCGCCTTGAACTTGTCGATGTCCACCGCCAGCACGCCGACCCGGGTACCGCCCGGGGCCACCACCTCGGCCACGTGAGTGTCCAGGCCGCGCCGGTTGAACAACCGGGTCAGCGGATCGTGGAGCGAGTCCACCGCGTCCATCCGCAGGGCCAGCAGGTAGGACTGGACGATGACCGGCAGCGCGATCACCGTCGGCATCAGCACCAGCAGGCGCACTGTGATCACCGAGACCGGCGCCGTGGCCTGGGCGATCGCGAGCCCGTAGGTGACCGCGAACACCACCGCGGTGAACCCCAGGTGCAGCAGCAACGCCCGGGGGCCGTGCACGACGACGATGTAGATGCCGTTGGCCGCCAGCAGCGCCAGACCGGGCATCGCGGTGAATGCGTCGTGATAGCAGGCCATCACCGCGACCACCGCGATGTCGGCGTACACCGCGAACGCGGCCGACTGCCGTTCGGTGGCCAGGGCCCGAAGATCCACAGCACACCGAGCACGCACGAACTGGCGGCGATGGCAAGCACCAGGACGCGGCCCGCCACGGAGCCACCGTCGAAATAGGCCCACACCACCGACAGCACTGCGGTCAAGCCGTACAGCAACGAGAAGCAGCCGACGAAGACCTGATGCACCCGCAGCACCCCGCGGGCACGGAAATGTCTTGCCGTCCAGTCGAACTCGTGAGGTTGCCGCCACCAGGTGAGGAGAAACTCCCGCACCCCCATCGCTGTCCTCCCCCCAGAGGCGTCTGCTTAAGGCTGACCGGGCAAGAGCCTGATCATCAGCCCGTTCGACTCGGCGAGCACATTACCGTCAGCGTCGAGCAGCTCGGCGTTGACGAACGCTTTGCGCCCCTCGGCTTCCCGCAGCCAGCCCCGCGCGGTCAGCACGGTGTCGATCGGGGTGACCCTGCGGTAGTCCACGTGCAGAAACGCGGTGCGGCTGATCGGGCGGCCGGTCGCGTGGATCACCATGCCGAACATCGAATCGAACAGCAGCGGCAACACTCCGCCGTGCACGGCGGAGTTGCCGCCCACGTGGTAGCGGCTGAAGGTGACCTCCAACTCGACGCCGTCGGCCTCGAACTTGGTCACCGTCCACGGCGGCATCAGCAGGCTGCCCGCGCCCGGCAGGGCCGGCACCCGGTTGGCCGGGCCGACGCCTTCACCGGCACGGTGGGGCTCAAGCAGTTTCACCAGTTCCTCGACCCGGTCCGCGGCATCGTCCCAGGTGTCCGGGTCCGGGTTCGTCGACACGGCCAGGTCCTGGGCGCGCCGCATCGCGGCGAGGAAACGCCCGAAGCCGGGGCCGGGCCGGGCGGCTTCGAACACCGGGAAGCCGCCGTGCTTGTTGTACTCCGGATCGGTGCGGCGCGGATCCAACCCGTAGTCGGCTGACATCAACGCGGCGCCAAGACGTCGCGCCGCACGATCGTCTGGTCGCGTCCCGGACCGACACCGATGCACGAAACATAGGCTCCGGCAAGCTCTTCGAGCCGCAACACGTAGTCACGCGCCTTGGCGGGCAGATCCTCGAACTCGCGCGCGCCGGAGATGTCCTCCCACCAGCCGGGCAGCTCTTCGTAGATCGGCTCGGCGCGGGCGAAGTCGCTCTGGGTCATCGGCATCTCGTCGGTGCGCTTGCCGTTCACGGTGTAGCCGACGCAGATCGGCACCGTCTCCAGGCTGGACAACACGTCGAGCTTGGTGAGGAAGTAGTCGGTGATGCCGTTGACTCGGGTCGCGTACCGCGCGATCACCGCATCGAACCAGCCGCAGCGGCGGGCCCGGCCGGTGGTCACACCGACCTCACCGCCGGTCTTGGCCAGGTAGGCGCCGTGCTCGTCGAACAGTTCGGTGGGGAACGGACCCGAACCGACGCGCGTGGTGTAGGCCTTCAGGATTCCCAGCACCGTGGTGATCTGGGTAGGCCCGATACCGGATCCGACGGATGCGCCGCCGGCAGTCGGATTCGACGACGTGACATAGGGATACGTGCCGTGGTCGACGTCGAGCAGCGTGCCCTGCGAACCTTCCAGCAGCACGATCTCGTCGCGTTCGAGCGCCTGGTTGAGCAGCAGCCGGGCGTCGGCGATGCGGTGCTTGAAACCCTCGGCCTGCTCCAGCAGGTTCTCCACGACCTCGGCCGGCTCCAACGCCTTGCGGTTGTAGATCTTGACCAGCACTTGGTTCTTGAATTCGAGTGCGCCCTCGATCTTTTCGGCCAACAGCGTGGGGTCGAGCACGTCGGCGACGCGGATGCCGATGCGTGCGATCTTGTCCTGGTAGCACGGGCCGATTCCCCGGCCGGTGGTGCCGATCTTCTTGTTGCCGGCGTAGCGCTCCACGACCTTGTCGATCGCGACGTGGTACGGCATCAGCAGGTTCGCGTCGGCCGAGATCAGCAGCCGCTCGGTGTCGACGCCGCGATCCTCCAGGCCCTTGAGCTCGGTGAGCAGCACCCCCGGGTCGACGACCACTCCGTTGCCGATCACGTTCGTCACGCCCCGCGTCAGAATCCCCGACGGGATCAGGTGTAGGGCGAAGTTCTCGCCAGTCGGCAGCACCACGGTGTGACCGGCGTTGTTGCCGCCCTGGTAGCGCACCACCCACTGGACCCGTCCACCCAGGAGGTCGGTGGCTTTACCTTTGCCCTCGTCGCCCCACTGGGCGCCGATGAGGACGATTGCCGGCATCGCAGTCCTTCGCGTCTTCCGCTGGTTTTTCACGCTCGAGCTGCGCTCGATACAGTGTGCAGCCGGTGACCCACCCTATCTCAAGGAATGCGTTGGACCTGTCATTAGTCGCAGTCGTGCGCTCGGACAGGCACCGTCTTCCCAGGTCGCTCCGCCATCTCGCGGTCATCGAGCCCGACTTCGAGGACGTGACGGGCTACCGGCGCCTGATCGTGGTCGGATCCCACCGGGAGCTGTCCGCCGTCCTGACCCGGCTGCTTCGCGCCGACCGGCTCGACGTCGAGGTCGCCCACGTGCGGCGCCGGTGGCAGGCCCGGCGCGCCCGGACCGCGACCGCTCACCGGGTGCCGCTGATCCGCGACGAGACGGGCACCGTGATCACCGGGGCAGCGCTGTGGCTACCCCCGGACGGGCAGGCCACCCTGCGCGGTGAGGCGGTCGTGGATGACGCACGGCTCTTCGACGGGGAGGTGCCCGCTGTACGCGTCGAGCCGACCGCGGCGATGCCGGGTCTGCGCGCCCGCGTGGTGCCGGGACGGCTGCGCCGTGCGCGCTGGATCAGCGGGCGCGCTGCGCAGCTCGGGACCACGGGCGCGGTGGTGATCCGCGACGGCGAGGCCGCACAGCGGCCGGTCCGCCGGTCGACGTTCTACCGCCATACCGAGGGCTGGCTGCGGGTCGGGCGCGCCTAGGCTCGACCGGGTGCGCCCGAGCCCGGTTTTCCTCGCACTGGTCGCGGTCACCGCTGCCGGCGGGGCGCTGGCATGGACCACCGAGGGGCAGATCCGGCCGCTGTCCTACGTCGCGGTGTTCGTGTTCGTGATCTCCGGCTGGCTCGTGACGCTGTGCCTGCACGAGTTCGGCCACGCCTACTCCGCCTACCGGTTCGGCGACCGCGACGTCGCCACGCGCGGCTACCTCACGCTGAACCCGTTGAAGTATTCCCACCCGCTGTTGTCGCTCGGTCTGCCGGTGCTGTTCATCGCCCTCGGGGGCATCGGACTGCCCGGCGGCGCGGTGTACGTGCAGACCGGGCACATGACCGACCGGCAGAAGACCGTGGTGAGCCTGGCCGGGCCGGCGGTCAACCTGATCTTCGCGGTGCTGCTGCTCGGACTGACCCGGCTGCTGTACGACTCCGGGCACTCGGTGTTCTGGGCCGGGGTCGCGTTCCTCGGATTTCTGCAGGTCACCGCGCTGCTGCTGAACATGCTGCCGATCCCGGGGCTCGACGGCTACGGCGCGTTGGAAGCGCATCTGAGCCCGGACACCCGGCGCGCGCTGCTGCCGGCCAAGCAGTGGGGGTTCTTCCTGCTGCTGATCCTGCTGATCGCGCCGCCGCTCAACCAGTGGTTCTTCGGGGCGGTGTACTGGCTGTTCGACCTGTCCGGGGTACCGCCCACGCTGTCGGCCATCGGCGGTCAGCTGACCCGGTTCTGGTCGGCCTGGGTCTGACCCTTGTCACATATGCGGCTTTGCGCATATATTTCAGCTTATGGGCGCCGGACACGATCACAGCCACGCCGGTGACACCAAGGTGTCGCGAATGGTCCTCGGGGCCGCGATCCTGTCGGTGTTTTTCTTCGTGGAGCTGGGCACGGCGCTGGCCATCAACTCGATCGCGCTGCTGGCCGACGCCGGGCACATGCTCACCGACCTCGTCGCGATGTTCATGGGACTGACCGCCGTACTGCTCGCCAGGCGCGGCAGCACGTCACCGTCGCGGACCTACGGCTGGCACCGCGCCGAGGTGTTCACCGCGGTCGCGAATGCGGCGCTGCTGCTCGGGGTGGCCGGGTTCATCCTGTACGAGGCCTTCGAGCGGCTCGGCGACGCGCCCGACGTCCCCGGCGTCCCGATGATCGTGGTCGCGTTGGCCGGGCTGATGGCCAACGCGGTCGTGATGCTGCTGCTGCGCTCGCACTCCAAGGAGAGCCTCGCGGTCAAGGGCGCCTACATGGAGGTCGTCGCCGACACCCTCGGCAGCATCGGGGTGCTGATCGCCGGCATCGTCGTCGTCACCACCGGGTGGCCCTACGCCGACGTCGTGGTCGCGGTGCTCGTGGCGCTCTGGGTGCTGCCCCGGGCCATCTCCCTGGCCAGGTCGGCGCTGCGCATCCTGTCGGAGTCCTCCCCCAGCCACATCGACGTCGACGAGCTACGTGAGGCACTGTGCGCCGTGGACGGGGTCACCGAGGTGCACGACCTGCACGTGTGGACGCTGGTGCCGGGTAAGGACATGGTGACCGCGCATCTGACCAGCGTCCGAGACTCGGCGCGGATCCTCGACGACGCGCGTGCCGTGCTGGCCGCGCGCGGGCTCGAACACTCCACCGTGCAGATCGAGCCGCCGGACACCGCCGCGGACTGCGAGTGCGAGAGCCAGAACTGCTAGCTCAGCCCGAGTTCGGCGCGGGCCGCCGGATCGCAGTCGTCGAGCAGATCCAGGCAGCGCTGATACTCGGGCAGCTCCCCGATCGCCTGGGCGGCGCGGGCCAGCGCCGCCACGCAGCGCAGGAAGCCCTGATTGGGCTCGTGGGCGAACGGCACCGGTCCGAAGCCCTTCCAGCCGTTGCGGCGCAGCGCGTCCAGGCCGCGGTGGTAACCGGTGCGGGCGTAGGCGTACGCGGCGACGGCCTGCTCGTCGGCGAGCGCCTGCTCGGCGAGCACCGCCCACGCGATCGACGCCGCCGGATGCGCCGCGGCGACGATGGCGGGGTTCTCCGCCGCGTCGAGTTCGGCTTCGGCGGCGGGGTCGCCGGGCAACAGCACAGGATCCGGTCCGAGGAGGTCACCCATCCGAGTCATGGGCCCATTGTGCCGTGCGGGCGCGCGCGGGCGTCACCGCGGATGGCTAAGCTTCCGCAATATGTCGAACGCAGGACGGCCTGACAATTCGGACCCGGATCTCACGTCCGCTGACGCCGAGACCGAGGTGTTCGCCCCCGCTGATCCGCGCAGCGAAGACCCCGACCAGTCCGGCGAGCGGCGGTTCACCGCTCCCTCGGGATTCGACGCCGGTTCCACCACGATCATCAACCGGCCCAACGAACCGGTCACCGAACAGTTCGCGGCACCCAAACCTGCTGCGCCACAGATGATTCCACCACGCGGCGACGCGCCGAAGCCGCCGCAGAAGAAGCGCAGGTGGGGCTGGGTGATCGCCATCGTGCTGGTGATCGCGGCGCTGGCCGCCGTCGCGATCCTGGGCACCCTGCTGCTCACGCGCGGTTCGGAGCCGGGGGTGTCGCAGGAGGACAGAGTCCGCTCGGCCATCCAGAGCTATGACGCCGCGATCGAGAAAGGTGATCTTGCGACGCTGCGCAGCATCACCTGCGGCAGCACCGCCGAGGCCTACAACAACCTGGACGACAAGAAGTGGGCCGACACGCACCGGCGGGTGGCCGACGCCGGCCGCTACCCCGTCGTCGCCAGCATCGACCAGATCGTCATCAACGGCGACCACGCCGAGGCCAATGTGACCACGTTCATGGCCTACGCACCGCAGACCCGCTCCACTCGCAGCTTCGACCTGCAGTTCCGCGACGACGAGTGGAAGATCTGCCAGGCCCCCACCTGAGCCGCCGGCCGGGCGCTAACCCGCCGACACGCTCCGGCCCGCGCTGTGTAGGTCGTTGCACGCCTCCACCACGCGCTCGCTCATCGATGCCTCGGCCTTCTTGAGGTAGCTGCGCGGGTCGTAAACCTTCTTGTTGCCCACCTCGCCGTCGATTTTCAGTACCCCGTCGTAGTTGGTGAACATGTGTCCGGCGATCGGGCGGGTGAACGCGTACTGGGTGTCGGTGTCGACGTTCATCTTGACCACGCCATAGCGCAGCGAGTCCTCGATCTCGGACTTCAATGAGCCGGAACCGCCGTGGAACACGAAGTCGAACGGTTTGGAACCCTCCGGCAGACCAAGCTTGGCCGATGCCACCCGCTGCCCCTCGGCGAGCACCTCGGGCTTGAGCACCACGTTGCCCGGCTTGTACACGCCGTGCACGTTGCCGAACGTCGCGGCGAGCAGATACCTGCCGTGCTCCCCGGCGCCGAGCGCCTCGACGGTCTTCTCGAAGTCCTCGGGCGTGGTGTACAGCTTTTCGTTGATCTCGGCTTCGACCCCGTCCTCCTCGCCGCCGACGACCCCGATCTCGATCTCGAGCACGATCTTCGCCGCGGCGGCCTGCTTGAGCAGTTCCTGGGCGATCGCCAGGTTCTCGTCGATCGGCACCGCCGAGCCGTCCCACATGTGCGACTGGAACAGCGGGTTCTCCCCCCTGCTCACCCGTTCGGCCGAGATCGCCAGCAGCGGCCGGACGTACGTGTCCAGCTTGTCCTTCGGACAGTGATCGGTGTGCAGCGCGACGGTGATCGGGTACTTCTCGGCGATCACGTGCGCGAACTCCGCCAGCGCCACCGCCCCGGTGACCATGTCTTTGACACCCAGACCGGACGCGAATTCCGCACCGCCGGTGGAGAACTGGATGATGCCGTCCGAACCGGCGTCGGCGAATCCCTTGATCGCTGCGTTGATGCTCTCCGAGCCGACACAGTTGATGGCCGGGAAGGCGAACGAGTGTTCCTTGGCGCGGTCCAGCATCTCGGCGTAGACCTCGGGCGTGGCGATGGGCATGGCGTTCCTTTCGACCGGGGCCGGCGATGGGGCTGGAGCCGGGGTTCCTGCAGTATCTCAAGAAACGGCAGCGCTCACACGGTCAGAACCATCCGGTATCGGGCGCGGCCCGAGTCCATCGCCTCATAAGCCTCCGCCGCCCTGTCCAGCGGCACCTCCTCCACCTTCGCGCGCACCCCGGACAGCAGCGCGAAGTCCAGCGTCTCCTCGACGTCACGCGACGTGCCCGACGGGTGCCCGGTCACCGAACGCCCGTCGTTGATCAGATCCAGGGGGCTGATCGGCAGGTTCTCGGCGGTGACGCCGACGACCACGAGTTCGCCGGCCGGCCCCAGACCGCCGACGGTCGCGGCCATCGCGTCGGCGTTGTTCGCGGTGGCCAAAACCACGGCCGCTCGGCCCAGCCGGGTCAGTTCGGCGGCGACGTCCTGGGCGGTGGAGTCGATGTAGTGGTGGGCGCCGAGTCGGGTGGCCTCCTCGGCCTTCCCGGCGCCGCGGGCGATCGCGACGGTCTCGAAACCCATCGCCCGCGACCACTGCACCCCGAGATGTCCCAGGCCTCCGACCCCGAGGACGGCCACCAGGTCACCGGCCTTGGCGCGGGTGTGTCGCAGACCGTTGAAGGTCGTCACGCCGGCGCAGCCCATCGGAGCGGCCTCGACGAAGGACAACCCGTCCGGGATCCGGGCGAGCGCGGTTGCCGGCGCCGTCATCGACTCCGCGTAGCCGCCCGGGTAGTGCCAGCTCGGCACTTGCAAGCGCTCGCACTGCATGAACAAGCCCTTGCGGCACGGCACGCAGCGGTTGCAGTTGCCGCCGAACCAGCCGACGGCGACCCGGTCGCCGGCGGCGAAGTCCTGCACCCCGTCGCCCACCTCGGCCACGGTGCCCGCGACCTCGTGCCCCAGCGTGACCGGCCACTGCAGTCCCGGGAAGTGGCCGGCGCGGAACTCCCGGTCGGTGCCGCACACCCCGCACGCCGCCACCGAGATGCGGACGTGCCCCGGCGGCGGAGGCTGAGTCTCGACCTCGACGACGGCGAACGCTTCATTGACGGACGGGACCTGAACCGCCTTGTGAGTGGGCATAACCGACATTAAGTCGAACGCGGTGATTCGGGGGCGCGATCACACGCCGGTAACCTAGGGAGCCGTGGTCGTCGACACTCTCGCCCTGATGCCGGGTTTCCTGGAGCCGGTCAACCTGCTCAACTCGTTCGGAACCTGGACACTGGCCGGACTGCTGCTCGTCGTCTTCGTCGAGTCGGGCCTGCTCTTCCCGCTGCTGCCGGGTGACTCGCTGCTCTTCACCGCCGGACTGGTGGCGGCGGGCGGCTCGGAGGAGATTCCGCCGTTCGCGCCACTGTGGGTGCTGTTGGTCACCATCCCGATCGCGGCGATCCTCGGGGACCAGGTGGGCTTCAACATCGGCAAGCAGGGCGGCACGCGCCTGTTCAAGGAAGACGCGCGGGTCTTCAAACAGCGCTATCTCGACGAGGCCCACGAGTTCTTCGAGAAGTACGGGCCGGTGACGATCTTCCTGGCTCGCTTCGTGCCGATCGTGCGCACCTACGCCCCCCTGGTGGCCGGCGCCGCCGACATGCGTTACCGCACATTCCTGATGTGGAACGTGACCGGCGGCATCGTGTGGGGCTCGGGGCTGACCCTGCTGGGCTACCTGCTGGGCCAGATCACGTTCATCCGCGACAACGTCGACTTCATCGTCATCGCCATCGTGGTGCTCTCGATCGTCCCGATCGTGCTCGAGGTGACGCGCAGGCGGTCCCGCAACAGGAACGGCGACCCCACCTCCGAGCCCACGCCCTAGGAGCGTGCGACGCGCGACTGTTCGAGTGCCCGGATCAGGCTCGCCGCGTCCCACGGCCCCTTGTGCCGTAACCCGTTGACGAAAAACGTCGGGGTGGCGCTCAGATCCATCTCGTCGGCGTCCTCGGCGTCGTCCTCCACCCGGTGCAGCACCTTCGACGAGTGCACCCGGACATCCTGGTCGAACTGTTCGATGTCGCAGCCGGCCGCGACCGCGTAGCGATACATGTCCGACCATTCCAGGTCGTCCTGATGGGCGAACAGTTCCCGGGCCATCTCCCAGAACCTGCCCTGCAGCGCGGCCGCCTCACTGGCCCGGGCGGCGTCGAACGCACGCGGATGCGCGCGCTCGAGCGGGAAGTGCCGCCACACGTACAGCAGGTCGTCGCCGAAGTGGGCGCGCACCTCGTCGATCATGCCGGTGGCCCGGCTGCAGAACGGGCACTCGAAGTCGCCGTATTCGACCAGCGTCAGCGGCGCGTCGGGCCGACCCCGGACGTGGTCGCGCTCGGGATCGACCGGGCGCAGCAGTTTCAGCCCGACCGGCTCCGGTGGGCTCAGCGCGTCGGTGATCCGGAAGATGGCCCACCCGAACACGAACGCGATGACCGAGGCCGCCAGCACCCCGATCCGGGCCTGATCCTGGCGTCCGGGATCGGCGATCGCGATGTCCACGATGAACAGCGAGATCGTGAAGCCGATCCCCGACAGCGCTGCACCGCCGGCGATCCGGCGCAAGGTCAGCCCCGGCGCGAGCACGCCGAGACCGGTACGCCGGACCAGCCAGGTGGCGCCGGTGATCCCGACGAACTTGCCCAGCACCAGGCCGGCGACGATGCCCCAGGTCAGTGGCGAGCGCAGCGCGGTGGTCAGGCTCTCCCTATTAAGCACCACACCGGCGTTGACGAGCGCGAACAGCGGCAGGATCACGAACGACACCGCCGGGCCGACCGCGGTCTGCATCCGCTCGTTGATCGAGATGGAGTCGCGCAAGGAGCGGCTGGCCGCGCGCGCGTACTGGGAGTTCGGTGACTGCCGGAACGCCCGGATCTGCTCGACGGCCCGCTCGACGGGGCGGCGTTCGGGAGTGAATACCGGGATCAGCACCGCGACGGCGACACCGGCCAGGGTGGGATGGATGCCGGCCAGGAACAACGCGACCCACAGCGCCACGCCGAGGACGGCGTATGCCGGACCCCGCGCGGCCGGAAGGTAGCGCACCGCGGCGAGCGCGACGAGCAGCCCCAGCGCCACCAGCAGCGGTCGAACCTGGATGCTGTCGGAGTAGAACACCGCGATCACGATCAGCGCGCCGACGTCGTCGACGACGGCGAGGGTGAGTAGGAACAGCCGGACCCGGGCCGGGAACATCGGTTTGATGATCGCCAGCGCACCGACCAGGAACGCCGTGTCGGTGGAGATCACCACACCCCAGGCGTGGGCGTTCTCCCCGGACGGGTTGAATGCCAGAAACACCACGGCGGGCAGGATCAGCCCGGCCGCGGCGGCGATCACCGGCACCGCGGCGCGGGACCGGTCGGTGAGCTCGCCGATGGTGAATTCCCGCGTCACCTCCAGCCCGACGATGAAGAAGAAGAACGTCATCAACGCGTCGTTGACGATGTGCTTGACCGACATCTCGACGTGGTGATCACCGAAACCGAGACCGATCTCGGTGTCCAGCAGCGCCCGGTAGCTGTCGGCCCACGGCGAATTCGCCCACAGGATCGCCAGGACGGTGAATGTCAGCATCAGGGCTGCGGCGGTGTTGTCGGTGGTCCTGGTGGCCCGGCTGCCACGGTTGAGCCGCGAGGGCAGCAGCGGGAACCCGCGCTGTGCGGCCGGTTCAGTCACTGTCACCTGCGGTCACAACATGCGCGGCTTCCAGAACCATCCATCCCGACAGTTGCACGGACAGATCCCGCTCGGGGATCTCCGACGAATTGACCGCCCCCTCCACGAACTGCGCGTCCCCGCCGCCCGCGGTGGGCAGCTCCGCCGGGCGATCCCAGAACGCCCCGAACAACGGGAGGTTCTCGGTGGCCTTGCCGGTCTGCCGGTTGTCCCACACCGCCCGCGCCGACGTGACCACGATGTCGCCCGCCGTCTTACGGGCCTCGACGTCTGCGTCGGAGTCGCCGGGCAGCTCGGTCGCCACCAAGGCCAGGTATCGCGCGAGGATGCCGTCGAACAGTCCGCCGTCCCCACCCCCGGCGCCCTTGATCACCCCGCCCGGCGCCATGTGCTCGGCCACCGCGGCCACCAGCCGGCGCACCCGTTCGGCGTGCCGCGGGTCGCTGGTGCGCACCGCCAGTTCGGTCTCGGCGCCCAGCACCACGCCCTGGCAGTAGGTGTACTGGGCGCGCACCAGCGAACCCGCCTTGATGCCGTCGAACACCAGGTGGGTGTCCGGGTCGATCAGGGTCTCGTCCATCCAGTCGGCCATCTGCTGGGCACGACGCAGAGGTTCGCCCAGAGAGGAGAGGTGCCGGGCGAGGAAGATCGCCGCCGGCCCGTTGGCGGGCGCGTTGAAGAACTGGTCCTGCTTACGCCACGGGATGCCGCCGCCGTCCTCAGGCACCCACGCGGTCAGGAACTGATCGGCGAGCTTGTCCAGCGCCTTCGGCCGGCCCACCCCGGTCAGCCTCCCGGCCCGTTCGAGGGCCAGCGCCAGCCAGGCCATGTCGTCGTAGTAATCATTGGTCCACCGGCCCAGGTTGCGCAGCCGGTGCCCGCGGATCTGACGGTTGATCGCGGTCAGCCGTTCCGGTTTGGGGTCGCGGACCTGCGCGTCGACCAGGTTGTCCAGCAGGTGCGCCTGCCACCAGTAGTGCCAGGTGCCGAACCGGCGGTGCTGTGCCGCGGCGGGCCAGGCGACCACCCCGAGCTGGGTGCCCGGCAGCCCCCACAGGCGTCTGAGGTGGCGCGTCGTGATCGCGGCTTCGGCACTGGCAGCGCGGTTGGCCCACAACTGATCCATGCCGTCGATCCTGCCTCACCGAAGCCGCGCAAGCTATGAGACAAATCTGTCTCACATGAGCTAGTGTTGTCGCATGCCTGCCACCCGGGACGAGTTGCTCCGCGCCGCCGCCGACTTCCTCGGCCGCCGGCCGAACGCGACCCAGGACGAGATCGCCACCGCCGTCGGCGTGAGCCGCGCGACGCTGCACCGACACTTCGCCGGCCGGCTCGCGTTGATGACCGCGCTGGAGGAGCTCGCGATCGCCGAAATGCGCGCGGCACTCGACACGGCCCGGCTGCATGAGGGCACCGCCGCCGACGCACTGCGGCGGCTGGTGGCGGCATGCGAACCGGTCTCGCCGTATCTGGCGCTGCTCTACAGCCAGAGTCAGGAACTCGACGTCGACACCACCCTGGACATCTGGCACGACGTCGACAGCGAGATCACCACACTGTTCGAGCGCGGGCAGCGCGCCGGGGAGTTCCGGCCGGAACTCACTGCGGCGTGGCTCACCGAGGCGTTCTACGGCCTCATCGGCAGCACCGCGTGGTCGATCCGTGCCGGCCGCGCCGCGGCCCGGGATTTCGACCGGTTCGTCATCGGCTTGCTTCTGCACGGGGTGAGCGCATGACCCGCCGCTGGGCGGCTCTCGGTGTCCTGACACTGGCCGTACTGCTGATCGGCATCGACGGCACGGTGCTCGCACTGGCGACCCCGTTCATCAGCTCCGACCTCGGCGCCACCGGCACCCAGATCCTGTGGATCGGTGACATCTACTCGTTCGTGCTCGCCGCGCTGCTCATCAGCATGGGCAGCCTCGGCGACCGGATCGGGCACCGGAAGTTGCTGCTCTGCGGCGCAACGGCTTTCGCGGTCATCTCGGCCGTCACGGCGTACTCTTCGTCGCCGCAGATGCTGATCGCCACCCGAGCGCTGCTCGGGATGGCCGGCGCGACCCTGACACCGGCCACATTGGCGTTGATCCGTGGCCTGTTCCCCGATCAGCGCGAGCGCAGCATCGCCGTCGGCGTGTGGGCGTCGGCATTCTCGGCCGGCGCCGCGCTCGGACCGGTGGTGGGCGGCGTTCTGCTGGAGCACTTCTGGTGGGGATCGGTATTTCTGATCAACATCCCGGTCATGGCGGTCCTGCTCGTCGGCGGCGTGCTGCTGCTGCTGCCCGAACACCGCAACCCCGACCCCGGTCCGTGGGATCTGCCCAGCGTCGCGCTGTCGATGGCCGGGATGCTCGGCGTGGTGTACGCGCTGAAGGAGGGCTTCACCGGGCTGGTGCACGGCATCGGAGCCGACGTGGTGATCGCCGGCCTGGCCGGCGTCGCGGCGCTCATACTGTTCGTCCGTCGTCAGTTGCGGCTTCCGGCGCCGCTGATCGACGTGCGCCTGTTCGGCAACCCACGGTTTTCCGGCGTGGTGGCCGCGAACCTGCTGTCGGTGCTCGGGCTGTCCGGCCTGGTGTTCTTCCTGTCCCAGTATTTCCAACTCGTGCACGGGTACGGCCCGTTGAAGGCGGGCCTGGCCGAACTCCCGGCCGCGGTGACGGCCACGGTGTTCGGGGTGCTCGCCGGCGTGGCCGTGCGCCACTTCTCCCACCGCGCCGTGCTGACCACCGGACTCGCCCTCGTCGGCGTGGCGATGGCCGCGCTGATGGGCACGCTGCTCATCCTCACCCCGATCGCGCCGTACCCGCCGCTGGGTGTCGCGTTGTTCGTGGTCGGCGTCGGCCTCGGATTGGCGTTCACCGTCGCCAGCGACGTGATCCTGGCCAGCGTCCCCAAGGAGCGGGCCGGCGCGGCGGCCGCGGTCTCGGAGACGGCCTACGAACTCGGCATGGCGCTGGGCATCGCGATGCTCGGCTCGATCGTCACCGCCGTGTACCGCACCGTCGCGTTCGCGCCACAGCTTGCGCCCGGGCTCGCCGAGCAGGCCCGCGACTCACTACCCAGCGCGATCCACGCCGCCCAGGCGCTGCCCGCCGATCAGCAGGCGGTGATGCTCGACGCCGCGAAAGCATCGTTCACCCAGGGCCTTTCGGTGGCTTCCGGGGTCGGGGCCGTTCTTCTGCTCACCTCCGCGGCCGCGGTGTGGTGGCTGCTACGTCCCCGGCCGGGGGACTCACCACGCCTGGTTGAGGTCGGCGTGCTGGCGGATCCAGGCGTGCATCGCGATCCCGGCGGCGACCCCCGCGTTGATACTGCGCGTGGATCCGAACTGGGCGATTGAAACCGTCAGCGGGGCACCGTCTTTCGCGTCCTCGGTGATGCCCGGTCCTTCCTGCCCGAAGATGAGCAGGCAGTCCCGGGGCAGTGTCACGTCCTCGATGCGGGCCGCACCCGGGACGTTGTCGACGGCGACCACGGCCAGCCCGGCCGCGGCCGCGAAGTCGAGGAGGTCGGCGGTGGTCTCGTGATGGCGCAGTCGCTGGTACCGGTCGGTCACCATGGCGCCGCGCCGATTCCAGCGACGGCGGCCGACGATGTGCACGGTGTCCACCGCGAACGCGTTCGCGGTCCGCACCACCGAGCCGATGTTCGCGTCGTTGCCGAAGTTCTCGATCGCGATGTGCAGCGGGTGCCGGCGCCGATCGATATCGGCGATGATCGCTTCCCGGGTCCAATAGCGGTATGCGTCAACGACATTGCGGGTGTCACCGGTGCGCAGCAGTTCAGGGTCGAAGCGCGGGTCGTCCGGGAGTGGCCCCTGCCAAGGTCCCACCCCGGGACCCTGGCCCCACTCGGTCGGACCGGGCTGGTCAGTCATCGGTGGTCCACAGCGCCGCGCTCGTGCCGATCAGCGACACAGTGGCGTACAGCAGCGCCGCGTTGATCTCCCCCTGCGTGCACAGCGACACACCCACCTGCACGCTGTCGCGCGATGCGTCGGGCAGCACCAGCACCGACGACCCGTACACTCCGCAGGCGTGACTCAGCCCCTTGCCGGGCAGCGTCGGTGCGGTGACCACCATCATCGGACCGCCCCGCTCGGCGGAGTCGTCGCGATAGCGTGCTGCCAGACCGCTGATCTGCAGGCCGAGCAGCATGTAGCCGTCACCCTGGAACGCCGCCGGATCCCCCAACGCCGACGGAGCCAGCATGGCGCCGTCGGCGCGGAACGCGTCGACGCTGGTGGTCTTCAACGACAGGCCGGTGTCGCTTCCGGTGGTCGGCGGCAGCCCGACCGGGAACGCGGCGGGGTAGGCGACGGTGGTGCCGGGCATGCGGTCGCGCGGCGAATACACGTATACGCCGCGCACCTGGGACTGGTCGCGCAGCGGGCCGAGGCAGACCGTCCCGGTCAGCCGGTCCGGGGTCGGCGCCGTCAGCGGTCGGATGTCGAGGCTGGTCACGTCGTCACAGCCGCCGATCGCGTTCGCCTCCAGGGGGTGGGCCAGCGCGCCATAGAGACCGAACCGGAGGTCCTCGGGCGCGGCGTGCGGTTCACCTTCCCGCGCCGGGGAGGCGTCGACGTCGACGAGCACGTTCTCGGCGTCGAAGCGCAGGTTGGCCACCGACATGTTCCATCCCAGGAGGGCCAGCGATTCGCCGATCGTCGCGGTGGCCGCGGAGAAGACGTCGTCACGGGCCTGCGGCGCGGAGCATGACGTGACGGCAAGCAGAATCGCCGCCAGGACCGCGATTACCCGCACCGGTTCTCAGGTCCGCCCACGGCCCTTGCCCACCACTTTCGTCAACGCGCGCACCAGGTTTCGCGGAATGACCCGACTGCCGGCCGTCAGCGCCTTGTACTGGAGGCCCGGGATGATCACCACCTTGCCCTTGGCGACGTCGGCCATCGTCTCGCGCACCACGTCGTCGACCTCCAGCCACAGCAACGACGAGGTGCCCGCCATGTCGATACCGGCGCGCTGATGGAACTCGGTGTGCACGAATCCCGGGCACAACGCGTGCACGCCCACCCCGGTGCCGCCGAGACCGTTGGCCAGCCCCTCGGAGAATGACACCACCCACGCCTTGGACGCTGAATAGGTCGAACCGCGGCCGGGCAGCAGACCGGCCACGGACGCCACGTTGAGCACGGTGCCCGAGCCGGCCGCCAGCATCGACGGCAGCGCGGCATGGGTGAGCTGCATGACGGCGGTGACATTGACGTCGAGCTGGGCCTGCAGCATTTGGTAGTCGGCGGTCCAAAATTCCCCGGAGGTGCCGAAGCCGGCGTTGTTGACCAGGACGTCGACCCCGGCCCGCAGGCGGTCGGCGACGGCGGCGCGGTCGGCGGCGTCGGCCAGATCGGCGCGCAGCACCTCGACGTGCGCGCCTGCCTCGTCGCGCAGCTCGGCGCCGAGGCGTTCCAGCCGCTCGGCGTCGCGGGCGACGAGCACGAGGTCATAGCCGTCGGCGGCGTAGCGGCGCGCGAAACCCTCACCGAGCCCGGACGTCGGTCCGGTGATCAGAGCGACGGGGCGTGGCATGCCCCAGAGGATACTTATCGCTGATAGTTCGGCGACTGCCGCCCATTACGCGGCGGTGGCGGTGGCGGTGTGCGGCGCTGCGGATCGGGCCGACCGGCCTCGGGCCGCGGCGGCCCCGCCGGGGCGGGGGTGAGCGGGCGGCTCGGGGAGCCGGTGCGGCGCGCGACAGGCTGACCGGTGGCCGCGGACGGGACCGGCGGCAGGACCCGCAGCAGATCGTTGAACTGCCGGACCGTGCGCAGCCCCTCGTCCCACTGGGCGCGGGTACTGGTGACCGGCATGCTGATCAGCGTCCAGTTCTGCTCGTTCCACATGATCTCCGCGCAATCCGGCGCGGTGTGGGCGAACGTCACCATGCGGCGGTCACAGGCGCGGCGGGCCGCGTCGAGGTTCGTGGAGTAGACCATGCGCGGACCGATGGCCCCCAGCAGCCAGATGTCGCTCTCGCGCGGCTCCTTGACGCCCTTGAGACGCATGTCTACGACGACGTTGGTGCCGACCTTGCGGTGCAGAGCGATCACGGTAGCGACGTCGTCGAGGTCGAAGATGAACACCGCCTCGCCGCGGATCTGCCCGAGCACCACGTTGCGGGCCGTCACGTCGCCGACGGTGGACATGACCCCACGCTTCCAGCGCTTGAGGATGTCGGTCGACTCGTGTTCGTAGTCGAAACCGTGCGACTTCGCCCACGACTTACGCCGACGACCGAGCCCGCGGCGTCGGTCCTGGTCGACGTACAGCAGAACTGCCGCACCCACGAAACAGAGTGCGGACAGCGTGAACCAAAGCGGAACCATTGCGTCAAGAGTATCCGCTCGACACGGCGCTCTCCGAATCCGAATGGGTCACAACCCGGTCACCCTTCCCCGCGAAATCGCATTCCACGCGCGTCAAGTAGCGAATTCAGCGCGTGGAACGCGATTTCGGCGAGGGTCAGCCCAGCACCAGCTTGTCGCCGTCCGGGCTCACATTGACAGGCACCACGTCGCCGTCGTGCACGTCGCCCGCGAGCAGCATCTTCGCCAGCTGGTCACCGATCGCCTGCTGGATCAGCCTGCGCAGCGGGCGTGCACCGTACAGCGGGTCGAACCCACGCTGGGCGAGCCACTGCTTGGCCGGCAGGGACACCTCGAGGGTCAGCCTGCGCTGCGCCAACCGCTTGGCGAGCTGCTGCAGCTGGATGTCGACGATCGATATCAGCTCGCCGGGCTCCAGGCCGTCGAAGACGATCACGTCGTCGAGCCGGTTGATGAACTCCGGCTTGAACGCCGAGCGCACCGCCGCCATCACCTGTTCCTTGGAGCCCCCGGCGCCCAGGTTGGACGTCAGGATCAGGATGGTGTTGCGGAAGTCCACCGTGCGGCCCTGGCCGTCGGTCAGCCTGCCCTCGTCGAGCACCTGCAACAGCACGTCGAACACGTCCGGGTGGGCCTTCTCGATCTCGTCGAACAGGATCACCGTGTACGGACGCCGCCGCACCGCCTCGGTCAGCTGACCGCCCTGGTCATAGCCGACGTAGCCGGGAGGTGCGCCGACCAGGCGGGCCACCGAGTGCTTCTCGCCGTACTCGCTCATGTCGATGCGGACCATCGCGCGCTCATCGTCGAACAGGAACTCCGCCAGCGCCTTGGCCAGCTCGGTCTTGCCGACACCGGTCGGGCCGAGGAACATGAACGAGCCCGTCGGCCGGTTCGGGTCGGCGACACCGGCTCGGCTGCGCCGCACCGCGTCCGACACCGCCTGCACCGCGGCTTTCTGGCCGACGACGCGCTTACCCAGCTCGTCCTCCATGCGCAGCAGCTTGGCCGTTTCGCCTTCGAGCATCCGGCCGGCCGGGATGCCGGTCCAGGCCGACACCACATCGGCAATGTCGTCGGGGCCGACCTCCTCCTTGAGCATCACGTTCTCGCGCGCCTCGGCTTGCGGAACGGCGGCGTCGAGTTTCTTCTCGACCTCGGGGATGCGGCCGTACCGCAGCTCGGCGGCCTTGGCCAGATCGCCGTCGCGTTCGGCCCGGTCGGCCGCACCGCGCAGGTCCTCCAGCTGTTCCTTGAGCTCGCGGACGACATCGATGGCGTTCTTCTCGTTCTGCCACCTGCTGGTCAGCTCGGAGAGCTTCTCCTTCTGATCGGCCAGTTCGGAGCGCAGCTTCTCCAAACGGTCGCGCGACGCAGCATCTGATTCCTTCTCCAGCGCCATCTCCTCGATCTCGAGGCGACGGACCAGCCGCTCGACCTCGTCGATCTCGACGGGACGCGAGTCGATCTCCATGCGCAGCCGGGAGGCGGCCTCGTCGACCAGGTCGATGGCCTTGTCCGGAAGGAACCGGGCCGTGATGTAGCGGTCGCTCAGCGTGGCCGCGGAGACCAGTGCCGAGTCGGTGATCCGCACGCCGTGGTGCACCTCGTAGCGCTCCTTGAGGCCACGAAGGATGCCGACGGTGTCCTCGACCGACGGTTCGCCGACCAGCACCTGCTGGAATCGGCGTTCCAGCGCGGCGTCCTTCTCGATGTACTTGCGGTACTCATCGAGCGTGGTCGCGCCGACCAGCCGCAGCTCACCGCGGGCCAGCATCGGCTTGATCATGTTACCGGCGTCCATCGCCGATTCACCGGTCGCGCCGGCGCCGACGATGGTGTGCAACTCGTCGATGAACGTGATGATCTGACCCGCCGAGTTCTTGATGTCGTCCAGGACGGCCTTCAGCCGTTCCTCGAACTCACCGCGGTACTTGGCGCCGGCCACCATCGAGCCCAGGTCGAGCGACACGACGGTCTTGTCGCGCAGGCTTTCCGGCACGTCGCCGGCGACGATGCGCTGGGCCAGGCCCTCCACGATCGCGGTCTTGCCGACGCCGGGTTCGCCGATGAGCACCGGGTTGTTCTTGGTACGCCGGCTCAGCACCTGCACGACGCGCCGGATCTCGGTGTCGCGGCCGATGACCGGATCGAGCTTGCCTTCCCGCGCGCGGGCGGTCAGGTCGGTGGAGTACTTCTCCAGCGCCTGATAGGTGCCCTCGGGATCGGGGCTGGTGACGCGGGCACTGCCGCGCACCTTGACGAACGCCTCCCGCAACGCCTGCGGGGACGCGCCGTGGCCGGTCAGGAGTTTCGCAACATCGGTGTCGTTGCTGGCCAGACCGACGAGCAGGTGCTCGGTGGAGACGTACTCGTCGTCCATCTCGGTGGCGAGGTTGGTCGCGGCGGTGATCGCCGCGATCGACTGGGGCGCCAGCTGCGGCTGCGAGCTCGAACCGGTGACACTGGGCAACCGGTCGAGCAGCCGTTGCGTCTCGGCGCGGACGGTCGCGGGTTCGACGCCGACGGCCTCCAGAAGTGGTGCGGCGATTCCGTCATTCTGCGTCAGCAGAGCCATCAGCAGGTGCGCGGGCGTGATCTGCGGGTTCCCCGCGGCGGTGGCCGCCTGCAGCGCCGAGGTCAGGACCGCCTGGGTCTTGGTCGTCGGATTGAACGAGTCCACGACACCTCCCTTTCCTATATGTATTCAGGGCTGCACAGCAGGCCCCTGAAATGCTTGTCTTCCACTCCAACGTCGTCAAGGTTGAGTGTGTTCCGCTCAAGTCTGATTAGTTTTACCAGATTTTCGGCGGCGGACACGAGTGCCGTGCCCGGTGCCCGGCTCCGCAGCGGGTTAGCGTCGCCCTATGTCCGACTCCGGCTCCGGTGATTTCGAGTTCGAACGGAAGTTCTTCGTCCGCGACATGCCCGCTGTGGCCGCCTCCGATCCGACTCCCGTCCTGATCGCCCAGGCCTATCTGTTCGCTTCCGACGGCTACGCGGTGCGGGTGCGGCTGCAGGGACCAGCGCCCGCCGACCTGAGTGGAACTCCCGGGGACCTGGTGACGAGACTGGGCGACGACGCGATCGGCACCATGACGGCCAAAGGCCCTGCGGCCGGCGGCACCCGTTACGAGGCCGAGCGAGATCTCGATCCGTTGGTCGCCGGGCAGATCGTGTCCCGGGCCGAGCACGTCGTGCTCAAGGTCAGGTCGTCGGTCTGGCTCGGCGAGGACGGCTGGGTCCTCGACCGGTTCCTCGGCGGCAACGCTCCCCTGCTGCTCGCCGAGGTGGAGCGCAACGGCCCGGTGGTCGACCTGGCGATCCCGTCGTTCTGCACCACCGAGGTGTCCGAGGACGACCGGTTCCGCAACGAGTACCTGGCGCATCACCCGTTCGGCACGTGGGCGGCGGACTACCGCCGCGAGCTGAACCTGCTCGGCCCGCGGTTCGTCGACAATCTCGGGCAGAACGAATTCGAGGGCACCTGAAGCTCCCCGGCCTGCCACTGCCGCGTCAATTCCGCTCAGGCTGAGCCCAACTCTTTTCTCAAGCAAGCATCACGCGGATGCTGACGCAGCCACCACACCGTGGCGGGAGTTCGCCAGTCGCGGGCTCCGTCAACTCACCCACTGGCCGGGCCGGCAGCCCACGCGCTGCGCCCAGCCTTGCTGGGGTGATGTCACCGCGCCGAGGAGTGTCTCCGTGTTCCATCCGTCCGACCTGTCGCCAGGCATCGGCTTCGCCCTGATGCTGGGCCTGGGCGCCTTCATGTTCGTCGTCGCCTTCACCGTCCGCTCGATGGTGAGGAACACCCACGATTTCGTGATCGCCGACCGCCGTATCGGTTTCGGCTTCGGCGTCGGCTCGGTGATCGCGGTGTGGACCTGGTCGATGGCGGTGATGATGTCGTCGGCGCAGGCCTTCAGCTTCGGTACCTCCGGCCTGATCTGGTTCGTGGTGCCCAACGGCCTGGCGGTGATGGTGATGGTGCCGTTCGCGCTGCGGCTGCGGCGCCAGATGCCGGCCGGCTACACGATCGTGGAGTTCATCCGCGAACGCTTCCAGAACAAACCCGCCACGACGGTGATGCTGGTGGCGATGCTGCTCGGGCTGCTCGCCGAAATCTTCATCAACCTGTTCGGCGTGGTGTTGGTGATGGGCGTGATCTTCGGCCTCAACCCCACCGTGGTGCTCATCGTGACGCTGGCGACGGTCACTGTGTACTCCTATTTCGGCGGCCTGTGGACCTCGGCGATCACGGCGACGTTCAACACACTGCTCATCACCGTGCCCGCGGCGATCGTGGTGCTGTACGTGCTGCAGAAAGTCGGCGGGCCCGAGCTGGTGTTCCAAAAGGTCGACGAGGCAGGGGCCGACACGCTCAATGCTCTCGACGGCTCCGCCGCGGCCGCCTTCGGCATCTCGCTCGCGCTGGGCCTACTCGCGTCGACGATGGCCGACCAGACGTTCTGGCAGAAGGCGTGGGCGCTAAACCTCGATCCGTGGACTGAAGTGATTGATGTGTCTGCTGAGACTGTTCTTCGTGGTGCGGGGGTGTGGGCATGGGGTAATCGCTGGTCTGCCCAGCATTTCCTGTGTGCTCCGGTAGGGGCCTGCTCG
>NZ_JBTBFV010000014.1:0-105279 GCF_054786995.1 Mycobacterium sp. ZZG | reverse complement strand
CTGCACGTCGCGGCCCGTGTCACCCGCGGCGCACGCCAACTGCGACTACGTATCGATGTCACCTGGCGGTGGGCATCGCAGATCGCGGCCGCCTGGCAACGCATCCGCACCGCCTTCGGATAGAACCCCGGCCCATCTGACCGATCGACTATGAAAGACCAACTGGCCCTGGAAAGCCCGCCCGCCCGGCGACACGGGACCGATCAACCACGCCACCACACGAAACCCACTACCCAGCAACATAACTCGACATCAAACCGAGCCCACACCAATTACCACGAAAAATCCGGGCTAAGGTGGCGGAATGGGTGAGATGGCGCCGGTGGCCGTGGTGACGGGTGCCAGCCGCGGCGCAGGACTGGGGATCGCGACGGCCCTGGCGGGCCGGGGATGGCGGGTCTACGGCACCGGGCGCACGGTGGCCGACGATGCGCCGTGGGGCACCGGGGTGCGCGTCGATCATCGCGACGACGACGCCGTGGGGGCGCTGTTCGACCGGGTGGGCGCCGAGGCGGGCAGGCTGGACCTGCTGGTCAACAACGCCGCGGTGATCGCCGACGGGCTGGTCAGTCCGAAGCCGTTCTGGCAGAAACCCCGCGACCTGGCCGACGTGCTCGACGTGGGACTGCGGTCGGCGTACGTCGCGTCGTGGCACGCCGCGCCGCTGCTGATCGCCCAGCGGCACGGGTTGATCGCCTTCACGTCCTCGCCCGGCTCGGTCTGCTACATGCACGGCCCGGCCTACGGCGCACAAAAGGCGGGGGTGGACAAGATGGCCGCGGACATGGCGGTCGACTTCCGCGGTACCGGCGTCGCGACCGTCTCGGTGTGGATGGGGATCCTGCTCACCGAGAAGCTGCGCTCGGCGTTCGACGGCAACCCCGACGCGCTGGCGGCGTTCGCCGAGCAGGCCGAGACGCCGGAGTTCACCGGTCATGTGATCGACGCGCTGTACCGCGATCCGGATCTGGACGGCCTCAGCGGGCACACCCTGATCGCCGCCGAAGCCGCTGCGCGCTACGGCATCATCGACGAGGGCGGCCGCACCCCACCGTCGCATCGCGAGATGCTCGGAGCACCAAGGGAACCCAGCTCGGTGATCGTGCGCTGAGCGCTACGGGGCGATCAGGTTCCACAACGTGTGCGGTCCGGTCTGGGTCGCCATGTCGGTGAGCAGCCCGTCCCAGTGGCGGACCGATCCGAACTCCGAACGCCATGCCAGCGCGGCGCGGGTGAATTCGTGCAGACGGTGCTCACGGGTGGTGCCGATCGCACCGAGCACCTGGTGGGCGTTCCGCACGACCACCGACGTGGCGTGCCCGGTGCATGACCGCGCCGCGGCGACCAGGAACTCCACCCGGGGAGAGGACCAGTCGCTGTCGACGGCGACGGCGAGGGCCGCCTCGGTGGCCGACCGGGCCAGCGCGGCCTCGGCGGCGATGTCAGAGATCAGGTGTTGAACTGCCTGGAACTTCGCCAGCGGCCGGCCGAACTGGACACGCGCCGAGGCGTGCTCGATCGACAGTTCCAGCGCACCGTCGAGCGCCGCACAGACCTGGATGGCCCGGGTCAGCGCCGACCTCAATTGCAGCTGTGCGACCAGCCCGGCACCGACACGAACCCCCTGTAGCGACGAGATATCCACTGCCACATCGTCTCTGGGCTCACCGATCAGGTTGGCTCCCGGCGCGATGGTCACCGCTTCGACGGCCACATCGGCGGCCAGCCAGCCGGCGTCGTCCGGCCAGATGACGACCACACGGTCGGCCCGTGACGCCCAGGGCACCGTGCCGGCGGTTCCCGTCCCGTCCAGCACGGCCACCGTCCGCACCGCGGCGTCATATCGGATCCCGGCGGCGTCCAGCACCCAGCTCGCCAGCAGATCGTTCTCCGCCAGCGGTGCCCGCACGCCGTGCCGCACCGCCGCCGACAGCAGTTCGGCGGCCTCGTGCCACCCGGCGCCACTGCCGCCGGACTCCTCGGGGCCCGTGAGGCGTACCAGGCCCAGCGCGTCGAGCCGGCTCCACAGGTCCTCGTCGGTGCCGTGTTCGGCGAACACGGCGTCCATCATCTCGGCCAGTGCGGGGTCGACCCCGGGCATCGTCATCGGATCCCCAATCCGCGCGCGATGACTCCGCGCAACACCTCGTTCGTGCCGCCGCGCAGGGTGAAGCCGGGACGCTGATCGACCGCCAGGTTCGCCATCGCCGTGAACTGTTGCGGCGCAGCGTCATCCAGCGAGAGGTGGGCGTACTCGGCGATGTCGCCCTCGGTGGTGGTGCCCAGCACCTTGACCACGGCCGCCGCCACGTCCGCGGATTCGTGGCGTTGCAGCGCGCCGGCCACCGCGGACGACATCTGGTGCAGCCCGGCGACCCGGGCCACCAGCCGTCCCAACTCGTCGCTGCGGGAAACCCGTTGTGAGGCGACGGCTTCGGCGCAGGCGTCGAGCAGGACGAACGTCGACAGGAACCGTTCCGGCCCGCTGCGTTCGAAGCTCAGCTCGGAGGTGACCTGTGTCCAGCCTTCGCCGATGGTGCCGAACACCATGTCGTCGGGCACGAAGGCGCCGTCGAGGATCACCTCGTTGAAGTGATGGGAGCCGTTCATCGAGACGATCGGGCGGATCTCGACCCCGTCACCGCGCAGATCGACGATGAACTGGCTCAAACCGGCATGCCGGTGCTGCGGATCCACCGGGGCGGTGCGCGCCAGCGCGATGAACGCGTGCGCCAGGTGGGCCCCCGACGTCCAGACCTTGGTGCCGGACAGCCGCCAGCCGCCGTCGACCCGTTCGGCGCGGGTGCGCACGCTGGCCAGATCTGACCCGGAATCCGGCTCGCTCATCCCGATGCCGAAGAAGCACTGCCCGCGCGCGATCCGGGGCAGGAACTCCGTCTTCTGCGCCTCGGTTCCGTACTTGAGCAGCGACGGCACGATCTGCCGGTCGGCGATCCAGTGTGCGGCCACCGGCGCTCCGGCGGCAAGCAATTCCTCGGTGACGACAAACCGTTCCAGGAAGCTGCGGCCGTGCCCGCCGTAGTCGACCGGGACGGTCATGCCGAGCCAGCCGCGCGCGGCGAGCGCGGCGGTGAAGTTCTCGTCCCATGCGCACAACCACGCGTCCGCGGTCGGGGTGAACGCGCCGGCGGCGAGCTGTTCGGCGAGGAACGCGCGGACCTCGGCGCGCAGACTGTCGGCCGCGGCGGTGTCGGCGGTGCAGGCCGGCACCAGGCGGGGCGGGGCCATCAGTCCACCGGGGTCTCGTCGGCGGGTGCGTCGACGGGCGCAGCCGCAGACGCGGGCAGGACAAGCGCGACGCCGAGAGCGAGGAAGAAGGCGGCGGTCAGGGTTCCTCCCAGATAGTGGTTCATCGGGCCGCCGGGGGAGATGAAGCTGCCGGGCGGGCCGATGATGGTGATCGTCTCGATCATCTGTTCCACCGTGAACACCGCCGCGGCGGTTCCCAGCCAGCGGGGGAGACGGCCCTCGTTGGCGGTCAACAGGATCGGGACGGCCACCAGGATGTTGGCGATCGTGGCGACCGGCAGCCACATCGCCCCGATGTCGTCGAGGGCGCGCGCGGTGCCGGCGGTGACCTGACCGGGCCTCAGTTCGGGCCCGGCGGCGAACCACGCCGCCACGCACAGCTGGGCGGCCAGCAGTGCCGATCCGATGGTGAACAGATGAGCGGGCGGACCCGTCAGCCGGTCCCGGGCGAAGGCGAGTACCACGACCAGTGTGAGCGCCGAGGCCACCAGCAGCAGGGCCTCGATCCGGGCGACGCCGGCGTCGGGGCCGGGCAGGGCGGGGAGCAGCAGCACTGCCGTCGCGTAGAGCACCGCGAACGCCACACCTGCGATCAACGGGGCTCGGCGGTTCATATCGAAGAGCAATGCTAGCCACCGTTGTCCCCAAAGCGGAGTTCATCCCCAGGTTGGGCCCAACGCCCCCGCATCGGCGCAGTGCTGTCGCCACGGGCGCATACGGTCGCGCCATGTCCACCGAAACGCCCGCCGAGCGGCTGCGACGGCGGATCGGCGCCGCGCAGGACGCCGCCGCTCCCGACGCTGCTCCCGACGCCGAGGACGACGCCGAGGACGACGACGATCCGCCCGACACGCTGCTGTCACGGTGGTTGCCCGCAGCGGCGCAGGACGGGCCGTCGACGCTGCTGGCGAGGATCCGCGCCGATCCCGGCCGGGCCGGGGTCCTGGCGCTCTTCGTCGTCGGTGTGGCCGCGGTGCTGGTCACCGTCGTGACCCTGATCCGGGACAGTCCACCGGCGGTGGTGTCGGCCAAACTCCCGCCGGTGAAAATGGTGTCCTCGGCCGCCCCCACCGCGGGGCCGGCGTCACCCGGGCCCGCCGAACCTGTGGTGGTCAGCGTGGTGGGTCTGGTGCACACCCCGGGTCTGGTGACCCTGAAGCCGGGCGCCAGGATCGCCGACGCGGTGGATGCGGCCGGCGGGGCCCTCGACGGCGCCGACGTGCTCGGGCTGAACATGGCGCGCAGGGTCGCCGACGGCGAACAGATCGTGGTCGGGATCGCTGCGGCGCCCGGTCAGCCGGCCGAGATGGGCAGCTCGATCGTGTCCGAGCCCTCCTCGCCGGGGACGCCGTCCGCCCGCGAATCCGGTTCGGCAACAACGGGATTGGTCGACCTGAACACGGCCACCGCCGAGCAACTCGACACCCTGCCGGGCATTGGTCCGGTCACCGCGGCGGCGATCATCGCGTGGCGCGACGCCAACGGCCGGTTCGACAGCGTTGATCAACTCGGCGACGTCGACGGCATCGGCCCGGCGCGGCTGGACAAGCTGCGCACGCTGGTCCGGGTGTGACCCGGTGGACCTGCGCCTGGTGCCGGCCGCGCTGACCAGTTGGGCGGTCACGGCGGCGGGGATCCTGTGGCTCCAGGCGGGTGCGGCGGCTGCCGCGGTGGCCGCGGTCGGGGCCGCCTTCGCCGCCGGCTGGTGGGGGACCCGGCGGGCGGGCGGCGACCGGAAGCCGATCGCGGCCGGGGTGGCCGCGGTGGCGCTGGTCGGCGGCGGATTCGGGGTCGCGATCGCGGTCCGCGTCGACGCCGTGGCCGGCCATCCGATCACGCGCTACATGGGCTCGGACGTCACGGTGACCGTGACGCCGTCGGAGACACCGCGGGTGCTGGAGGGAGGCCGCACGCTGATCCGCGGCGCGCTGGTGCAGCTCGACGGCGGCCCGTCCTCGGGCGATGTGGTGGTGTTCGCGTCCGGCGCGGCCTATGCGAGCCTCACGGCCGGGCAGCCTGCGCGGTTCCGCGCGCGAGTCAGCGCTCCGAAGCGCCGCGACCTCACCGTGGCGGTGCTGGCGGCGCACGGTGCGCCGGTGGTGGGCGAGGCAGCGCCGATCCACCGGTCGGCTCACCGGCTGCGCGCCGGGTTCGCCGCCGCCGCGCGCCTGGCGTTGCCGCCCGACCAGGCCGCAATGCTGCCGGCGCTGGTGCTCGGCGACATGTCCGCGGTCCCGGCGCAGACCGCCGCGGAGTTCCGGGCCGCCGGGCTCACCCATCTGACCGCGGTGTCGGGTGCGAACGTGACGATCGTGTGCGGGGCGGTGCTGTTGTCGGCCGCGCTGATCGGACCGCGGGCCGCGGTCGCGCTCGCCGCGCTCGCACTCGTCGCGTTCGTCGTGGTCGTGCAACCCTCGCCCAGCGTGCTGCGGGCCGCCCTGATGGGCGCCATCACGTTGTTGGCGGTGCTGTCGCACCGGCGCAGACAGGCCGTGCCCGCGCTGGCGGCCACGGTGATCGCGTTGATGGTCGGCGCGCCCAGGCTCGCCGTGGACGCCGGGTTCGCGCTGTCGGTGTCGGCCACTGCCGCGTTGGTCGTCCTCGCGCCGGCATGGTCACAGCGCCTGGCCGGGCGGGGCTGGCCGAAGCCCCTCGCCGACGCGGTCAGCGTCGCCGTCGCCGCGCAACTGGTCACAGCGCCGCTGATCGCCGGCATCTCGGGTTCGGTGAGCCTGGTCGCAGTGGTTGCGAATCTGGTCGTGGCGCCGGTGATCCCGCCGATCACCGTGCTGGGGTCGGCCGCGGCGGCGCTGAGCCCGCTGTGGCCGCCGGGAGCGGAGTTGTTGATCCGCTTCACCGGTCCGGAGGTGTGGTGGTTGCTGGCGGTGGCGCGGTGTGCCGCGCGGTTGCCGGCCGCCGCGGTGGCCGTTCCGTCCGGCGCGGGCGGGGTGCTGTGTGTGGCGGTGGCGGCCGTCGTCGTTGCGGTGGTGTGGCATTGGGCGCTGTCGGCGCGACGTGACACCATCGTGCGGTGAGTGAGTTGACGGGGCTGCACCTGGTTCTGGGTGACGAGGAACTTCTGGTCGAGCGCGCCGTCGGTGCGGTGCTGGGGGCCGCCCGCGCCGCCGCAGGCACCGCCGACGTCCCGGTCGACCGGTTGCGTGCCGGGGAGGTCAGTGTCAGTGAGCTCGCCGAGCTGCTCAGCCCGTCGCTGTTCGCCGATGAACGGGTCGTGGTGCTGGAGGCGGCCGCCGAGGCCGGCAAGGACGCGGTGGCGCTGATCCAGGATGCCGCCGCCGATCTGCCTCCCGGCACCCTGCTGGTGGTGCTGCACTCCGGCGGCGGCCGGGCCAAGACGCTGGCCGAGCAGCTCAAGAAACTCGGCGCCGAGGTGCATGCCTGCGCGCGGATCACCAAGGCCGCCGAGCGCGCCGACTTCGTCCGCAAGGAGTTCCGGGCGCTGCGCGTCAAGGTCGACGACGCGGCGGTGACCGCCGTGCTGGACGCGGTCGGGTCGGACATCCGCGAGCTGGCGTCGGCGTGCTCGCAGCTCGTCGCCGACACCGGAGGCGCGGTCGATGCCGCGGCCGTCCGCCGCTACCACTCCGGGCGGGCGGAGGTGAAAGGTTTCGACATCGCCGACAAGGCGGTCGTGGGTGACGTGGCCGGCGCCGCGGAGGCGTTGCGCTGGGCGATGATGGCCGGCGAGCCGCACGTGGTGCTCGCCGATGCGCTGGCCGAGGCCGTGCACACCATCGCACGGGTCGCGCCGCTGTCCGGCGACCCGTACCGGCTGGCCGGTGAACTCGGCATGCCGCCGTGGCGGGTCCAGAAAGCACAGAAACAGGCGCGACGGTGGTCGCGGGAGTCGGTGGCGCAGGCCGTTCGGCTGGTGGCCGCGCTGAACGCCGACGTCAAGGGCGCGGCCGCCGACGCCGACTACGCGCTGGAGAGGGCAGTCCGCTCGGTCGCCGAGCTGGTCAGCGACTGAGCTGACCGGGACCCGGGCTCAGCTGTGGGCGCGGGTCGACCGGCCGAGGAAACCGTTCAGCCACCGGGCGGCGTGTGCCGGCCAGTGGCTGAAGCGAGAGGAAAGTCGAAATCCGGCAGGAGCCGGGAGATCGAGTGCGGGGCTCAGATCTTGTTGAGGGCCCTGGCCAGCGCCGACTTACGGTTGGCGGCCTGGTTCTTGTGGATCACGCCTTTGCTGGCGGCCTTGTCCAGCTTGCGGCTGGTCGCGACCAGCAGCTCGCCGGCCTTGTCCTTGTCGCCGGCATCAACAGCCGCACGGAATCCGCGGACCGCCGTGTGAAGCGACGACTTCACCGACTTGTTGCGCAGTCTGCGGCGCTCGTTGGTGCGGTTCCGCTTCTCCTGCGACTTGATGTTGGCCACGCGTGTATTCCTTCTAAATCTCGACTGGGTTACTTGAGTCTGTGGGCGCCCGTCCTGGGGCAGCGACTGTTCAGGGTAGCAGCGAGTGGGTAAATGTCCCAAAGCGAGCTCCGCTGGCCTGCTGAAACGGCCGGAATGCTGCAGCATGGCATTCGAATGCTCGCGCAACGTGCGTCCGGCAAAGAATAGGGGACATCTTGGCGACCGACACGGTACGAACGACCCGTACCGCCGCGAAACCGGCGAAGCGGCACGACGGCATCTTCGGTGGCTACAACCAGCTTGGTTCCTACGTCAAGGCGTTCGACGAGATGTTCGACGCGCAGGGCAACGTTCGCGGCCCGTACAAGGGCATCCACAAGGAACTCGCCCCGTCGGACGTCGCCGACCTGGAGGCCCGCTCCGACGCACTGGGCCGGGCGTTCATCGACCAGGGCATCACGTTTTCGCTGTCCGGTCAGGAGCGGCCGTTCCCGCTGGACCTGGTGCCGCGGGTGATCTCCGCGGCCGAGTGGACGCGCCTGGAACGCGGCATCCGGCAGCGGGTGCAGGCACTGGAGATGTATCTGGACGACATCTACGGCGAGCAGGAGATCCTGCGCGACGGTGTCATCCCGCGTCGGCTGGTGACCTCGTGCGAGCACTTCCACCGCGAGGCCGTCGGCATCGTCCCGCCCAACGGGGTGCGCATCCACGTCGCCGGGATCGACCTGATCCGCGACGACCAGGGCAACTTCCGGGTGCTGGAGGACAACCTGCGGTCGCCGTCGGGTGTCTCCTACGTGATGGAGAACCGCCGCACCATGGCGCGCGTGTTCCCCAACCTGTTCGCCACCCACCGGGTACGCGCGGTCGGCGACTACTCGTCGCACCTGCTGCGGGCGCTGCGCAACGCCGCGGCCAACAACGTCGCCGACCCGACGGTGGTCGTGCTGACCCCCGGCGTCTACAACTCCGCGTACTTCGAGCATTCGCTGTTGGCCCGGCAGATGGGCGTGGAGCTGGTGGAGGGCCGCGACCTGTTCTGCCGCGACAACGCCGTCTATATGCGCACCACCGAGGGTGAACGCCAGGTCGACGTGATCTACCGCCGTATCGACGACGACTACCTGGACCCGATGCAGTTCAAGCCGGACTCGGTGCTCGGCGTCGCCGGCATCCTCAACGCCGCCCGGGCCGGCAATGTGGTGATCTCCAGCGCGGTCGGCAACGGGGTCGGCGACGACAAGCTCGTGTATACGTACGTGCCGACGATCATCGAGTACTACCTGGGGGAGAAGCCGCTGCTGGCCAACGTCGACACCTTCCGCTGCTGGCTCGACGACGAACGCGAAGAAGTCCTGGACCGCATCGACGAGCTGGTGATCAAACCGGTGGAGGGTTCGGGCGGCTACGGCATCGTGTTCGGTCCGGACGCGTCGGAGAAGGAGCTGGCCACGATCACCAAGAAGATCACCGCCGACCCCCGCGGCTGGATCGCCCAGCCGGTCATGCAGTTGTCCACGGTGCCGACCCAGATCGGTGACAAGCTGGCGCCGCGCCACGTGGACCTGCGCCCGTTCGCGGTCAACGACGGCGACGAGGTGTGGGTGCTGCCCGGCGGGCTGACCAGGGTCGCGCTGCCCGAGGGGTCGCTGGTGGTGAACTCCAGCCAGGGCGGCGGATCCAAGGACACCTGGGTGCTGGCGTCGCGAACTTCGGCCGCCGACCGCGAGCTCGGCGCCGCCGAGGTGGTGCGCTCGCTGCCGAAGGCGGCCACCGGGAAGGGCGTCAGCAAGAGCGGCAAGGCCGACAGCACCCAGGATCAACAGCAACAGCAACAGCAGTAGGGGGCGATTCGATTGTTGGCGCGGAACGCGGAATCGCTGTACTGGATCGGCCGCTACGTCGAGCGGGCCGACGACACCGCCCGGATCCTCGACGTCACGGTGCACCAGCTGCTCGAAGACTCCAGTGTCGACCCCGACCAGGCGTCGCGCACCCTGCTGCGCGTGCTGGGCATCGACCCTCCCGAGCAGTCCCTGGATGTGTGGTCGCTGACCGACATCGTCGCGTTCAGCCGGGAGACCGACGGTGCCTGCTCGATCGTCGAGGCCATCTCGGCGGCTCGCGAGAATGCCCGGGGCGCACGGGAAGTGACGTCCACCGAGATCTGGGAGTGCCTGAACACCACCTATAACGCCCTGGCCGAGCGGGAACGCGCGGCCAAACGCCTGGGCCCGCACGAATTCCTGTCCTACGTGGAGGGCCGGGCGGCGATGTTCGCCGGCCTGGCCGATTCCACCCTCAGCCGCGACGACGGCTACCGGTTCATGGTGCTCGGCCGAGCGCTGGAACGGGTCGATATGACCGTGCGTCTGCTGCTGTCCCGGGTCGGGGACAGCGCGTCGTCCCCGGCCTGGGTCACCCTGCTGCGGTCGGCCGGCGCCCACGACACCTACCTGCGGACCTACCGAGGTGTGCTCGACGCGGGCCGGGTGGTCGAGTTCATGTTGCTCGACCGGCTCTTCCCGCGGTCGATCTTCTTCTCGCTGCGCCTGGCCGAGCACAGCCTCGACGAGCTGATGAACCGGCCGCACAACCGGCTCGGCGCCACCGCCGAGGCGCAGCGACTGCTCGGTAGGGCGCGCAGTGAGTTGGAGTTCCTTCAGCCGGGCGCTCTGCTCGACTCGCTGGAACAGCGGCTGGCCAATCTGCAGAAGACCTGCTTCGACGTCGGAGAAGCGTTGGCGCTGCAGTACTTCCACTCCGCTCCGTGGGTGGCGTGGACGGACGCGGGCCGCAACGCGTTGGTGATCGAAGAAGGGGAGATCTGATATGTGGCGCATGCGCGTGGTGCATTCGACCGGCTATGCCTACAAGTCGCCGGTCACCGCGTCGTTCAACGAAGTGCGGTTGACCCCGCGTTCGGACTCCCGGCAGAACGTGATCCTCAACCGGGTGGAGACGGTGCCCGCGACGCGGTCCTACCGCTACGTCGACTACTGGGGCACCGCGGTGACGGCCTTCGACCTGCACGCTCCGCACACCGAACTCGAGGTCACCGCGTCCTCGGTGGTGGAGACGGACACCCCCGAGGAACCCGAGACCAAGGTCACCTGGACCGATCTCGCCTCCGAGGCGGTGATCGACAAGTACGACGAGGTGCTCGCCCCGACGCACTATGTGCCGTCGAGCAAGCGCATCGAACGGGTCGGCCGGCGTATCGCGAAGTACCACGAACCGGCCGAGGCGGTGATCGAGGCCGCCCGCTGGGTGCAGGGTGAACTCAAGTACGTCCCGGGCACCACCGGGGTGCACACCTCGGGTGTCGACGCGCTGCGCGAGGGCAAGGGCGTGTGCCAGGACTTCGCCCATCTGACGCTGATGCTGTTGCGCGGCATGGGGATTCCGTCGCGGTACGTGTCGGGTTACCTGCATCCTGCGCGCGACGCGAAGATCGGCGACACCGTCGACGGGCAGAGCCACGCCTGGATTCAGGCCTGGACGGGACAGTGGTGGCACTACGACCCCACCAACGACGCCGAGATCAACGAGCAGTACATCAGCGTCGGGGTGGGCCGCGACTATTCGGACGTCACCCCGCTCAAGGGCATCTACTCCGGGGAGGGGTCCACCGACCTCGACGTCATCGTCGAGATCACCCGGCTGGCCTAGCAGCCACTCCCGGGTGGACCTCCACTCGGTGCAGGTCGTCGCCGATCTCGATCTGGCGGTCGAACTTCGACGCGGCCAGCGCGCGCCACTCCTCCTCCTGGCCGGGCTGCGGCGCCGGCACGTAGTGGGTGAGGATCAGGATGCCGACTCCGGCGCGGGACGCGGTCTCGGCGGCCTGCTCCACCGACGAGTGGTAGTCACAGATGTCCCGGATCCGCTGCATCGGCAACGCGTGGACCAGGTCGGGCCGAATCACGGTGTGTACCAGCGCTCCTGCGCCGGCGGCAAGTTCGTCGAGGCCTCGGCACGGCACCGTGTCGCCGGCGAGCACGACCGAGGCGCCGTGGTGTTCGATGCGGAAGCCGACGGTCGGAGCCACCGGACGGTGGTCGGTCGGGCCAACGCTGATCTGGACCTCGTCGCGGCCCCACACCACCCCGGCTGTCACCTCCTCCACCTCGACCTGCGGTGGTGCGGTCAGGTCGGCGTGATGGGCGATGCGGTAACCGATGTCGAAGCTAAACGCCGTGAGCATGTTCTCGACGACCTCGGCGGTGCCGGGCGGTCCGATGATGGGCAGCGGCGGCAGGTCGGGGGCGAAGTTCGACACCCACCGGCTGATCAGGACGTCACCGAGGTCGGCGATGTGGTCGCTGTGCAGGTGGGTCAGCAGCAGCGCGGTGATGGCGTTGGCGCCGACGCCGACGGCGGCCGCGCGTTGGAGCACCCCGCGGCCGCAGTCGATCAGGAATGTCTGCCCGCCGGCGCGCACGAGGGTCGACGGGCCGGCGCGCCGGGCGTCGGGGATCGGGCTTCCGGTGCCCAGCAGGGTGACTTCGATCATGAGCCAGAACGTACCTGCGGGCCCCGCCGAGCGGTGAGATATCGGTGAACCGCGGTGAAAAATCGTGCCACACAGGGTGATTGGACAGGGCAGCGGAACTGCTCCGCGGCCTGGGCGCGCGAGGTACCCTGATGTGAGCTACGTCACCAGGGGGTAGTCGATGCGGATTTCCGACGTGCTGCGAAACAAGGGCTCGGCCGTGGCCACGATCACGCCCGAGACGTCGGTGGCCGGCCTGCTGACCGAGCTGTCGGTGCACAACATCGGGGCGATGGTCGTGGTGTCGCCCGACGGGCTGCTCGGCATCGTCTCCGAGCGCGACGTCGTCCGTAAACTCCATGACGTGGGTGCTGACCTGTTGCGCCGCCCGGTGTCGGAGATCATGACGTCGATGGTGGCCACCTGTACACCGGAGGATTCCGTGGACAGCCTGAGCGCGCTGATGACCAACAACCGCGTTCGGCATGTCCCCGTGGTGGTGGACGGCCGGCTGGCCGGGATCGTCAGCATCGGGGACGTGGTGAAGACCCGGATGGAGGAACTCGAGCGCGAGCACGAGCACCTTCAGGCCTACATCACCCAGGGTTGACGCCGGTGCCCGGAATCGAGGTCCGCTTCGCGCAGAAGCCGGACGTCAAGGCTTTGGCGCGGGTGCTCGGCCGGGCGTTCTTCGACGATCCGGTGATGATGTGGATGGTGCCCGACGACGCCAAACGCGCCAAAGCCCTGCCGCGGGTGTTCGGCGCGATGACACGGCACCACTTCCTGGGCGGCGACGCGGTCGAGGTGTCGTCCTGGGCCGGCGCGCTGGGCGCGGCGGCGCTGTGGGACCCGCCCGGACGGTGGAAGCAGACCCCGCGGGAGGAACTGCGGATGATGCCGGCGTTCCTGCTGGCGATGGGTCGGTATGTGGGCCGTGGCCAGGGCGTCGCCGACCTGATGAAGGAGCACCATCCGGAAGAGCCGCACTGGTACCTCGGCGTGATCGGTTCCGACCCGGACATGCGCGGCGCCGGCCTCGGGCACGCGCTGATGCGGTCCCGGCTGGACCGCTGCGACGCCGAGGGCGCGCCCGCCTATCTGGAGTCCACCAAAGAATCCAACGTGCCGTACTACCTGCGGTTCGGTTTCGAGGTGACCGGTGAGCTCACCGTGCCCGGCGGTGGGCCGACGATGTGGCAGATGTGGCGGCGTCCGCAGTAGTGCCGGCTCAGCTCCAGGAGTAGTCGGCGCGCAGCCGCGCCGCGACGACCTCGAACACCCGGCGTTCCAGAATCGCGCCCTCCCGTCGGATGCCCTCCTCGGGCACGTCGAGCACCCGGTCGAGACGGACCCAGCTGGGTCTTCCGTCGTAGTCCCAGGTGCCGCTGCCGATGCCCACCCAGTTCGGCTGGTCGCGGTGATGGTCCTGGCTGGACAGCATCAGCCCGAACAGGATGTTGCGGTCGCGGCCGACGACGAGGACCGGACGGTCCTTGCCGCGGTTCGGATCGTCCTCGAAGGCCACCCAGGTCCAGACGATCTCGCCGGGATCGGCGCGGCCGTCCAGGTCGGGCGCATAGGACACCCGCCGGGCGCGCTGGGCGGTCGGGACGAACCGGCTGGACACCGGCCGCCCCGCGGGCAGTGCGGGCGGGGCGGACTCAGCCGGTCCGGACAGCACGTCCAGTCCGATGCGGATGCCCTGCTGGATGCCGCGCTGCAATGTCTCCGATTTCTGCAGCTGGCGAACGAGTTTGGGGGCCTCGTTGAACACGAGGTTCTCGGTGCCTTTCACCAGGAGACGCTGGAACGCCTTCAGATACGACGACGAGGACGCCATACCCGCCAAGCATAGGTGGTGCATGACGGCCCGATCGGGGCTCGATTGGGCCGCGGGGGCCTGCTCTCGATACTCTGGAAGGGCCGGTTTCGGCTGCCACACCCCGCTCACCAGGAGATTCCCATCAGCAGTTTCGCTGACAAGACGTTCACTGCGCCGGCGCAGATTCGGAACTTCTGCATCATCGCTCACATCGACCACGGCAAGTCCACCCTGGCCGACCGGATGCTGCAGCTCACCGGCGTCGTCGACGAGCGCTCGATGCGGGCCCAGTACCTGGACCGGATGGACATCGAGCGCGAGCGCGGCATCACCATCAAGGCGCAGAACGTGCGCTTGCCGTGGGAGGTCGACGGTGAGCAGTTCGTTTTGCATCTGATCGACACCCCCGGCCATGTCGATTTCACCTACGAGGTGTCCCGCGCGCTGGAGGCCTGCGAGGGCGCGGTGCTGCTGGTCGACGCCGCCCAGGGCATCGAGGCGCAGACGCTGGCCAATCTGTACCTGGCGCTGGACCGGGACCTGACGATCATCCCGGTGCTGAACAAGATCGACCTGCCCGCCGCCGATCCCGACCGGTATGCCGCCGAGATCGCCCACATCATCGGGTGCGAGCCCGAGGATGTGCTGCGGGTGTCGGGCAAGACGGGTGCGGGCGTGGCCGACCTGCTCGACCACGTGGTGCGCGAGATCCCGCCGCCGCAGGGCGACCCCGACGCGCCCGCGCGCGCGATGATCTTCGACTCGGTGTACGACATCTACCGCGGCGTCGTCACCTACGTGCGGGTGGTCGACGGGAAGATCACCCCGCGCGAGCGCATCGCGATGATGTCCACCGGCGCCACCCACGAACTGCTTGAGGTCGGCATCGTCTCACCCGAACCCAAGGCCTCCGACGGGCTCGGAGTCGGGGAGGTGGGCTACCTCATCACCGGCGTGAAGGACGTCCGCCAGTCCAAGGTCGGCGACACGGTGACGAGGGCCCGCAACGGCGCCAAGGAGGCGCTGACGGGCTACCGCGAGCCCAAGCCGATGGTCTATTCGGGCCTGTACCCGGTGGACGGGTCGGATTACCCGGTGCTGCGCGAAGCGCTGGACAAGCTGCAACTCAACGACGCGGCGCTGACGTACGAACCCGAGACCTCGGTGGCGCTCGGGTTCGGGTTCCGCTGCGGGTTCCTCGGGCTGCTGCACATGGAGATCACCCGGGAGAGGCTCGAACGTGAGTTCAACCTCGACCTGATCTCGACCGCGCCGAACGTCGTCTACCGCGTGATCAAAGACGACGGCACCGAGATCATCGTCACGAACCCGTCGGACTGGCCCGAAGGCAAGGTCCGGTCGGTGTTCGAGCCGGTGGTCAAGACCACGGTGATCGCGCCGAGCGAGTTCATCGGCACCATCATGGAACTGTGCCAGTCCCGGCGCGGCGAGCTCGGCGGCATGGACTACCTGTCGCCCGAACGCGTCGAGCTGCGCTACACCATGCCGCTCGGCGAGATCATCTTCGACTTCTTCGACTCGCTGAAGTCCCGCACCCGCGGCTACGCCAGCCTGGACTATGAGGAGGCCGGAGAGCAGGAGGCCGACCTGGTCAAGGTCGACATCCTGCTGCAGGGCGAGGCCGTCGACGCGTTTTCGGCGATTGTTCACAAGGACGGCGCGTCGGCGTACGGCAACAAGATGACCACCAAGCTCAAGGAACTGATTCCGCGGCAGCAGTTCGAGGTGCCGGTGCAGGCCGCCATCGGATCGAGAATCATTGCGCGCGAGAACATTCGGGCCATCCGCAAGGACGTGCTCTCCAAGTGCTACGGCGGTGACATCACCCGTAAGCGCAAGCTGCTGGAAAAGCAGAAGGAAGGCAAGAAGCGGATGAAGACCATCGGCCGCGTCGACGTGCCGCAGGAGGCGTTCGTCGCCGCGCTGTCCACCGAGGCAGGCGCGGACAAGCCGAAGAAGTGACGCGCGCGGGTCTGCATGGCCGGGCCCCGACTGTCAACGGCTGCCTCTGATACGGCGTCCATCTCCCGAACCGGTCGCGCGGCCGCGCTGGGCGTGCTATCGAAGGGGGATGGCGATGCGGGTGGCGGGGGCGCTGGGGGCGGCGTGCGTGGCTGTCACACTGTCGGGTTGTGCAGGTGTTCCCGTCGACGAGCGCCCCACGGTGCGCATCGCCGAGGCCGCACAGCCCTCGCCCACGCGGCCGCTTGGACAGCTCCTGCCCACCGCGCAGGAGTTGTCCGCGCTGCTGGCCACCGGTCCGAACGGTCTGCTTGGCCGGCCGGTCGAGGGGAACGCCGACGTGCTGTTGCGCAGCGTCGCCGATGCGCAGGTGACGCCCGCGGAGTGCGTGAGCGCCGCTTACCGCATGCAGAAGGTCGTCTACGACACCAGCCCGGTACAGTCGGTGGCCAGCAACACTTGGGCCGGTGGCGGTTTCGACGCACCGCCGGTGTCGGGGTTCTTCGGTGTCGTGCAGATGGCGGATCCTGTTGCCGCCCAAGCTTTTTTCGCGTCGCTCACCACACAGTGGCGGCGCTGTGACGGGCGGACCGTCGCGTTGCAGTCCTCGGTGCCGGGCGGCGGCGAGATGAGCCGGATCACCGGAGTCTCGTTCGGCGAACGCGTGGTCTCGGCGAGTGTGCTCCATGCCTCGGGTGGCACCGAGTCCCCGACGGGCGTGCGGGCCGTCGGGCTGGCCGGCGACTGCATCGTCGAGGTCGAGCTCGTCGACCCGCGCGCCGCGGCGGACGCTCGGCCGGCGGTCGCGGTCGCCGACGTCATTCTCGACAAGATCGTCGCGGCCCGCTGAACCCGCGCCGCAGTGGGCCGACCGGCGGTGATGGCCGACAATAATCGTGTGAACAATCTCGGCGCGATTCCTCGTGCCTGCGCTGCAGGTGTCGCCATCGCGCTCTCGGTGCTGTTGACCGGGTGTGTGAGCAGCGTGGACGGAACCGCGGTGCGTGGCCGCGGCGCGGCGCCGCTGAATGTGCCACCCCTCGACGAGGCCAGGCTGGACGACGTGCTCTTGACCGTCGAGGAGTTGAACGCGATCGTCGGCTCGACCCGGATGAAGGTCACCAGCGAACTCGAGGAGATGACCGACCACTCGGCCGAGGTGTCGGATCCGGCGTGCCTTGGCGCGGTGTACGGCGCGGAGGCGCCGGTGTATCAAGGCACCGGCTGGACGGCGATGCGCGACCAGGTCGCCCGCGAACCCGACGACGACAACGACCACTGGGTGGAGCAGACGGCCGTGCTGTACCCGGCGGCAGGCAACGCGCGGCAGTTCTTCGACCGCTCGTCGGCGACGTGGCAGGAGTGCGCCAACGCCGCGATCACGGTTGGGGACGGCGACTACCTGTGGGAGCTCGACGATGTCGAGGCCGGTGACACGCTGATCACCCAGCTGACCACCCAGGAGGGCGCCGACGGGTGGGCCTGCCAGCATGCGTTGTCGGTGGTGTCCAACCTGACCGCCGAGGTGTGGGCCTGCGGCTACAGCATCACCGACGAGGCCGCCGAGATCGCGAGCGCGATGGTCGAGAACGCCGCGGCCAGGTAGCGCTCACCGCGCGGCGAGCGCCGCCCCACGACCGGTCATAATCAGCTCACCCCACGCGTTGAACGCCTCGGCATGGTCGGCCGACGCCGAACCGCTGGCGACTGCGACCAACCCGGAAGCGATGGCGCCCAACCCGATTCCGGTCTGGCGCACCACGCGCACCAGTTCGTCGAACGCCTCGCCGCGCGAGTAGCCACGCAGACCGATCAGAATGCCGATGGCGATGTCGATCACTTGACGCGAGGTGTCGTCTGCCACACGAGAACTCATGGCACCGATGGTCCATCGTGCCGGCCTTCGACGGCAGCATTCTGCGCGGGCAGACGCAAAATCGCGATGTTGTCGTTACACGGGGGCGTTGGCCGGCTGAAAGACGCCGGAACTGTCGGCCTCCTCCTCGGCGCGGATCACGTGCACGACGGCGTTGATCAGCGCCAGGTGGGTGAACGCTTGCGGGAAGTTGCCCAGGTGCCGCCCGGTGCTGGGCTCGATCTCTTCGGCGTAGAGATGCAGCGGGCTGGCGAATGACAGCAACCGCTCACACAGATGCCGGGCGCGGTGGATCTCGCCGATCTCGACGAGCGCCGACACCAGCCAGAACGAGCAGATCGTGAACGTGCCCTCCTCGCCGGACAGGCCGTCATCGGTCTCCTCCACCCGGTAGCGCAGCACCAGACCTTCCTCGGTCAGCTCGTCGGCGATGGCCAGCACCGTGGCACGGATGCGCGGGTCGTCCGGCGGCAGGAACCGGGTGAGCACGGCCAGCAGCAGCGACGCGTCGAGCGCCGGGTCGCCGTAGCGCTGCGTCAGCACTCCGCGTTCGTCCACGCCGTGTTCGAGGATGTCGGCTTTGATCTCCTCGGCGATCGCGCGCCATTGCTGCGCGTAGGCCTTCTCGCCTTCCAGTTCGGCGAGCTTGGCGCCCCGGTCCAGCGCCACCCAGCACATGATCTTGCTGGACGTGAAGTGCTGCGGTTCGCCGCGGACCTCCCAGATGCCCCGGTCGGGTTCCCGCCAGTGCTTGATGGCCTCCTCGACCTGTTCCTTGAGCACCGGCCACAGCGTCTCGGGGATCTGCTCACGCGACTTGGTGTGCAGATACACCGAATCCAGCATGGTGCCCCAGATGTCGTGCTGCATCTGGTTGTAGGCGCCGTTGCCGATGCGCACCGGGCGCGAGTTGTCGTAGCCCGACAGGTGATTGAGCTCCTCTTCGACCAGGCTGCGTTCCCCGCCGACCCCGTACATCACCTGCAGCGGATGCCGCTCGCCGTTGTTGGCGCCCGACACGTCGGCGATGAACGCGAAGAAGTCGTCGGCCTCGCGGTCCAGGCCCAACGTGTACAGACCCCACAGCGCGAACGTCGAGTCACGCACCCACGCATACCGGTAATCCCAATTGCGTTCCCCCTGAGGGGTTTCCGGTAGCGACGTGGTCGGCGCGGCGAGCAGCGCACCGGTCGGCGAGTAGGTCAGGCCCTTCAGCGTGAGCGCGCTGCGCTGCAGGTAGGCCCGCCACGGGTGGTCGGGGAAGTCGCCGACGTTGATCCACTGGCGCCAGCACTCGCTGGTCTTCCACATCTTGTCGGCGGCCTCTTCGTAGTTCTGCGGCGCCGGATGCTTGGACCAGCTGAGCGCGACGAAGACGTTGTCGCCCTCCTTGAGCCGGGTCCGCGCCCGCGCCTCGCGACCCTCCAGACCGATGCGCAGGTTGGTGGTCAGCCGCAGTGTCGGGTGCGAGTCCGGGTTCTTGGTCGCGCGGGCGATCGCCTCGCCGTACGCCTGCGCCGAGTACTCCCAGTGCGCGCTGGTGCGGTGGTAGTCGAACGACGGTTCGCAGCTCATCACCAGCTCGACGGTGCCGCTGACGCACCGGACGGTGCGCAGCAGGATGTGTTCGGCATCCCAGTCCATCGGGGTGCGCCGGTGCGTGCGCGACCGGGTCTCCAGGTCGTGCCACGGACCCATCACCAGGGCGTCGCGCACGATCACCCAGCCGGTGTGGGTCTGCCACGTGGTCTCCAGGATCAGGCTGCCCGGCAGGTAGCGCCGCGCTGCCGGCACCGACACTCCGTAGGGGCCGAGGCGGAAATGACCGGCGCCGCGGTCCAGGATCGCGCCGAACACGCTGGGGGAGTCCGGCCGGGGCACACACAGCCACTCCACCGAGCCCGCCGACGAGATCAGGCACTGGGTCTCGCAGTCGGACAGGAACGCATAGTCTGCGATCGGGGGGAACGGATTGCGCAGCGCGCTCTGGTGTGGATAGGCCGGCGGGGCGGCCAGCGCGAACGCTCCGGAATCCCCGTCGGAGGACAACTCTGCAGAGGTCTCGGTCTGCGGCAGAACCATTTGCTCATCATCGACTGCCGGGCGCCCCGGCGTCTACTCGACCACCCGGTGTTTCGCCGGGCCCCCGGACGCATAGTCTGGCCGGATGGACGGCTTCCTCAGCTGGTGGGACGGAGTGGAGCTGTGGCTGTCCGGTCTGCCGTTCGTTGCGCAGACCGTGGTCGTGATGCCGGTGGTGTTGGCGCTGGCCTACGTGGTGGCCGTGGTGCTCGACGGCCTGCTGGGCAACGGCATCCGCATTCTGCACCGGATCCGACACATCGACGACGACAGAGAGGGTGGCGACGCATGAGCGGCATGCCGCGTTCGCGGGTCACCCTGGTCCTGGTGGCTTTGATCGTGTTCGTCATCGTGATGTGGTTGCTCACGCGCTGACGGGGTGCCAAAAGACCCGCACGGCCGCTGTCCGGCAACTCTGTTACGCTTCGCGCCATGCAATCGGCGTCCGGCAACAAGAGCGGCCACATCGTGGCTCTCATTGCCGTGGGTCTGTGTGCCGTTGCTGATGTCTGTTGTTGTCGCTGACTTTCTGCCCGTTCACGGCTCGGTGTCGGTGACTGCTGTGGCGCACCTGTCTCAGCGCTGAACCCGCCTTTCCGGAACGGTCCACCCCCGAAATCCGACACCGGAAGGCCATCCATGCACAACACCCTGAAATCGACGAAGCGCTGGCGCACCGCCGCCGCGTTGGCCGTATCGGCGACAGTGCTGGCCGCCTGCGCCGGCGGCGCCAGCGACGTGCCCGGCGGGGAAGGCGCCGACACCAACGCCGAGACCACGCTCACCCTGGTCGCGTTCGCGGTTCCGGAGCCGGGCTGGTCGAAGACCTCGCCGGCTTTCGCGGCCACCGAGGAGGGCAAGGGCGTCGCGGTCACCGGGTCCTACGGCGCGTCCGGTGACCAATCGCGCGCGGTGGAGGCCGGCAAGCCCGCCGACATCGTGAACTTCTCCGTCGAACCCGACATCACCCGCCTGGTCAAGGCCGGCAAGGTCGACGAGAACTGGGACGCCGGTCCGAACAAGGGCATCGCGTTCGGTTCGGTGGTCAGCTTCGCGGTGCGTCCCGGCAATCCCAAGAACATCCGCACCTGGGACGACCTGCTGAAGCCGGGCGTCGAGGTCATCACGCCGAGCCCGCTGAGTTCGGGTGCGGCCAAGTGGAACCTCCTCGCGCCGTACGCGTACGCCAGCAAGGGCGGCCAGGACCCGCAGGCCGGCATCGACTTCGTCAACAAGCTGGTCACCGAGCACGTCAAGCTGCGTCCCGGCTCGGGCCGCGAGGCCACCGACGTGTTCCGGCAGGGCAGCGGCGACGTGCTGCTGGCCTACGAGAACGAGGCGCTGAACTTCGACCTCGAGCATGTCAACCCGGCCGAGACGTTCAAGATCGAGAACCCCACCGCGGTGGTCAACACCAGCAAGCATCTGGACAAGGCGCAGGCGTTCGTGGACTTCCAGTTCACTCCGGAGGGGCAGAAGCTGTGGGCCGAGGCCAACTTCCGGCCGGTTGACCCGGGCGTTCTCGCCGAATACGCCGACAAGTTCCCGGCCCCGGAGAAGCTGTGGACGATCGAGGATCTCGGCGGCTGGTCCAAGGTCGACGCCGAGCTGTTCGACAAGGACAACGGCACCATCACCAAGATCTACAAGCAGGCCACTGGATGACCTCATCCTCCGGGGTGGTCGATCCGAATCCCGAATCGATCCGGCCCGAGCTCACCGGTGACGGTGGCTCGGGCCCGCCCTCGCGGCTGCGGTATCGCAGCCACGGTTCCACGTCGTTGCGTGTCGGGGCGGCCACCATGTGGCTGTCGCTGATCGTGCTGCTGCCGCTGGCCGCGATCGTGTGGCAGTCCGCCGAGGGTGGGTTCGGGGCGTTCTGGTCGGCGGTCACGTCGCCGTCCGCGCTCGCGTCGCTGCGGGTGACGCTCACCATTTCCATCGGCGTCACCGTCGTGAACGGTTTCTTCGGCCTGATCGTCGCCTGGGTGCTGACCCGCGACGAGTTCCCCGGCAAGCGTCTGGTCGACGCGGTGATCGACCTGCCGTTCGCGCTGCCCACCATCGTCGCCAGCCTGGTGATGCTCGCGCTGTACGGTCCCGCCAGCCCGGTGGGCATCCACCTGCAGCACACGAAGTGGGGTGTGGGTATCGCACTGCTGTTCGTGACATTGCCGTTCGTGGTGCGCTCGGTGCAGCCGGTGCTGCTCGAACTCGACCGGGAGGTGGAGGAGGCCGCGGCTTCATTGGGCGCGAACAACGTCACGATCCTGGCGCGGGTGATCCTGCCTGCCCTGCTGCCGTCGTTGTTGTCGGGTGCGGGTCTGGCGTTCTCCCGCGCCATCGGTGAGTTCGGCTCGGTGGTGCTGATCGGCGGCGCGGTGCCCGGGGAGACCGAGGTGTCTTCGCAATGGATCCGCACCCTGATCGAGAACGACGACAGGGTCGGCGCCGCCGCGATCTCGATCGTGCTGCTGGCGATCTCCTTCGTGATCCTGTTCATCCTGCGCGCCATCGGTGCGCGGGCCGCGAAACGGGAGGCTCTGGCGCCATGACGCTCTCGCCGCTGGTCCGCCATGTGCTGCGCTGGGTTGCGCTGACCTACGTCGCCGTGCTGGTGGTCGTGCCGGTCGGACTGATCCTGTGGCGGACGTTCGCACCCGGCATCGGCGAGTTTCTCGCGTCGGTCGGCACCCCGGCGGCGATCTCGGCGCTGAATCTGTCTCTGCTCGTCGTCGCGATCGTGGTGCCACTCAACGTGCTGTTCGGCGTCCCGACCGCATTGGTCTTGGCCCGCAACAGGTTCCGTGGCAAGAGCATCCTGCAGGCGATAATCGACCTCCCGTTCGCGGTGTCTCCGGTCGTGGTCGGCGTCGCGCTGATCCTGCTGTGGGGGTCGGCGGGACTCTTCGGTTTCCTGGAGAACGGCTTCGGCTGGAAGATCATCTTCGGTTTCCCCGGCATCGTGCTGGCCAGCATCTTCGTCACGGTCCCGTTTGTGATCCGCGAGGTCGAACCGGTGCTCCATGAGATCGGCACCGACCAGGAGGAAGCCTCGGCCACCCTCGGCGCACAGTGGTGGCAGACGTTCTGGCGGATCACGCTTCCGTCGATCCGGTGGGGGCTGACCTACGGCATCGTGTTGACGATCGCCCGCACCCTCGGCGAGTTCGGTGCGGTGCTGATGGTCGCGGCGAACCTGCCCGGCTCTTCCCAGACTCTCACCCTGCTGGTGCACGACCGGTATACCCGCGGCGCCGAATACGGCGCCTACGCGATCTCCACCCTGTTGATGACCGTGGCTGTCCTCGTCCTGATCGCCCAGGTGATCCTCGACGCCCGCCGGACACGCGCCGCAAAATAGGCCCATAGGAGCAGACAGCATGACCCACGCGATCACCGTCACCGGCGCCAACAAGCGGTACGGCGACTTCGCCGCGCTCGACAACATCGACTTCGAGGTGCCCGCGGGTTCGCTGACCGCGCTGCTCGGGCCCAGCGGATCGGGCAAGTCGACGTTGTTGCGCGCCATCGCCGGACTCGACGAGCCCGACACCGGAACCATCACCATCAACGGCCGCGACGTCACGCACATCCCGCCGCAGAAGCGCGGAATCGGCTTCGTGTTCCAGCATTACGCCGCGTTCAAGCACCTGACGGTGCGCGACAATGTCGCGTTCGGGTTGAAGATCCGCAAGAAGCCCAAGGCCGAGATCAAGGCCAGGGTCGACGACCTGCTGCAGGTGGTGGGGCTGGCGGGCTTCCAGAGCCGCTACCCCAACCAGCTCTCCGGCGGGCAGCGCCAGCGCATGGCGCTGGCCCGCGCATTGGCCGTCGATCCCGAGGTGCTGCTGCTCGACGAGCCGTTCGGCGCGCTGGACGCCAAGGTCCGTGAAGACCTGCGGGCCTGGCTGCGCCGCCTGCACGACGAGGTGCACGTGACGACCGTGCTGGTCACCCACGATCAGCAGGAGGCCCTCGACGTCGCCGACCGGATCGCGGTGCTCAACAAGGGCCGCATCGAGCAGGTCGGGTCGCCGACGGAGGTCTACGACAGGCCGGCCAACGCGTTCGTGATGTCCTTCCTGGGTGCGGTCTCGTCACTCAACGGGGTGCTGGTGCGGCCCCACGACATCCGGGTGGGCCGCAACCCGGAGATGGCGATCGCCACCTCGGACGGCTCCGCCCAGTCCACCGGCGTGACGCGCGCGACCATCGACCGGATCGTGGTGCTGGGCTTCGAGGTCCGCGTCGAGCTGACCAACGCCGCGACGCACACGCCGTTCACGGCGCAGATCACCCGCGGTGACGCCGAGGCGCTGGGACTCAAGGAAGGCGACACCGTCTACGTGCGCGCCACCCGGGTGCCTTCATTGCCCGACGACGTCCCGGTTCCCGTCGGCTGAACGGGCTCTCGCGTGCCGAACCGACACGTCGGCCGGGGGAGGCCCGTTGGCTGGAAGGTCGCTTGGAAACAGGTAGTCATCCCTGATCCGCTGCGGCGTCCGCAGGTTCATGCTGAGTGGTGTAGCCCTCCGGAGAAAGGACACCACGATGACTACATCTCCGCTATCTCCGCCCGCCACGCCCACGCCCTCGGTCGATCCGGACCGGCTGATGAGTTTCGTGCTGCGCGCGGTCGACGAAACCGGTGCGGCGCTGAACTGCGCGCTGGTGGTGATGGGGCAGCGCCTCGGCTATTACCGCAGCCTCGTCAAGAACGGACCGAGCACGCCAGCAGAACTCGCCGAGCGCACACACACCGACCAGCACTACGCCCGCGAATGGCTCAACGCCCAGGCTGCCGGTGGTTTCGTCGCGTACGACCCGGCGACAGGGCGCTACCATCTCCCGCCGGAACAGGCCACGGCACTACACGACGAGACCAGCCCCGCATTCGTCGGTGGGCTGTTCCAACTCGCCTACGGGACGTTGCGCGACGCCCTGACAATCGTCGACGCGGCCCGCACCGGGGCGGGAATGGGCTGGGGAGAACACAATTCCGACGTACACGTCGGCTGCGAGAAGTTCTTCCTGCCGACCTACGCGAGCCACATCGTCAACGACTGGATTCCGGCCCTGGAAGGGGTGGCGGACAAGCTTGCCGGCGGCGCCCGAGTCGCGGACGTCGGCTGCGGCCACGGTGGTTCGACGCTGCTCATGGCACAAGCGTTCCCCAACTCGGTCTTCGTCGGCACCGACGTGCACGCCGGCTCCATCGAGACCGCCAGGCAGCGGGCCGGCGCGGCACACGCCGATCTGCAGGTGAGTTTCGAGGTTGCCGCAGCCGACGAGATCAGCGGTGGGCCATACGATTTGGTGACGATGTTCGACTGCCTGCACGACATGGGCGATCCGGTCGGCGCGGCTCGCCGGGTCCGCGAGGTGATCGCCGAGGACGGAACCTGGATGATCGTCGAACCAGCGGCCGGCGACCGGGTGGAAGACAACCTCAACCCGATCGGCCGTGCCTACTACGGGTTTTCGACGTTGCTGTGCACACCGTCGTCGTTGGCGCAGCCGGTGGGGATGGCGCTGGGCACCCAGGCCGGTCCGGCACGCATCCGGGACGTGGTCCGGGAGGCCGGCTTCAGCCGGTTCCGGGCGGCGGCACAGACACCGTTCAACAACATCTTCCAGGTCCAGCCCTGACCGTTTACGCGGCGTCAGGCAACAGCCGGTACAGCAGATCGGTGAGCGTCAGCAGCCCCCGTCCCGACGGGCCGTCGACCACGACCAGGTGGTTGCGGGTCTCCCGCATCAGGCGCAGCGCCTCATAGACCGGGGTGCTCTCCGGAACTGACAGCACGGGCCGCATCAGCTCGCGGGCGGTGGCCGTGGTGGACAGGCTGTCCCGGACATGGACCACGCCCACCACCGCTGCGCCGTCGCGGACCAGGAGCCGCAGATGGCCGGACCTGTACGCGGTCTGCTGAATCTCGGCGGGCGTCGCGTCGGCAGGCACCTCGCTGTACTGGGCATCGCGGCGGGCCAGTTCGCCGACGGTCAGCGCCTCCAGTTCCAGCGCGCTGGTCAGGTTCGCGTGATAGCGCTCGTCGAGGGTGCCGACGGTGGCCGAGTGCTCGACGAGCTGACGCAGCGCGTCGGGGTCCTGGCTGTCGGCCAGTTCGTCGACCGGGGTGACACCGACGCGGCGCAGACACCAGTTCGCGGCGTGGTTGAGCGCCCGCAGCAGCGGCCGGGTCGCGAACATGAACCCCCGCATAGGCAGGGCGAGCAGCGTCGCGGACCGTTCCGGATGGGCGATGGCCCACGACTTCGGCGCCATCTCGCCGACCACCAGATGCAGGAACGTCACGATGAGCAACGCCAGCACGAAGCCGCCGACATCGGCCGCCCAAACCGGGGCGCCAAGACCGCGAATGAGCGGTGTGATGGCGTGGTGCACAGCGGGTTTGGTGATCGCACCGAGGAGCAGCGTGCACACGGTGATCCCGAGCTGAGCGCCGGCCAGCAGCAGGGAGAGCTCGCCGGCGCTGCGTAGCGCGGCGCGGGCGGCGGCGCTGGTGGCCGCGGCATCCTCCAGCCGGTTGCGCCGCGCGGCGATCAGTGCGAACTCGACCGCGACGAAGAAGGCGCTCAGGCCGATCAGCGCGACCGTGACTGCGGCGACGACCCACGGACTACTCATCGCCGGCCTCCTCGGAGACGGTCACGAACACCGATGCCGGGACGCGCCGCTCGATCGAGCGGACCTGCGCCTTCAACAACCGTTTCGGGGGCACTCCGTCGCCGCGCAGATCCGCCGGGTCGGCGGGCAACGGGATCACGACCTCGTCGCCGACGGCGGGCAGTCCTTCCGCATGTGCGATCACCATGCCGGCAACCGTTTCGTAGTCACCGGGCGGCAGGGTGACGCCGAGCGTACGTTCGGCCTCGTCCAGCGGGAGATCTCCGGCGAGAAGCCAGCCGTCGCCGTCGGCGATCACGTCGGCCTCGGTGTCGGTGTCGTGTTCGTCGTCGATCTCGCCGACAAGTTCCTCGGCGATGTCCTCGATCGTGACGATGCCGGCGAAGCCGCCGTACTCGTCGATGACGATGGCCATCTCCGCCCCGGCCCGCTGAAGATGACGCACCACGTTGGGCAACGGCAACGTCTCGGGCACCACCACCGGCGGCCGGCAATGTGCTTGCGCGGTGTCGGTGGCGGGCACCGGCCCCAGCAGGTCCAGCAGCTCGATCACGCCCACCACGTCATCGGGACTCGAGCCGGTGACGGGGTAACGGGTGTGGCCGGTGGCCATCCGCGCCAGCACGGTGGCCACCGGTTCGTCGGCGGACACGGTGTCCACACGCGAGCGCGGGATCATCGCGTGTTCGGCTGTGCTGGTGGGGAAGTCGAGGATCCGGTCGAGCAGCGCCGACAGTTCGTCGGGGATCTCGCCGGCGTCGCGGGACGCGGCGACGATGTGTTCGAGGTCGCGCGGGGTGGCGGAGTGCTCGACGTCGTGCACGGGCTCGATGCGCAGAGCGCGCAGCAGCAGGTTCGATGACTGGTCGAACAGCCAGATGAGCCAGCCGAACAGCTTCAGGTACAGCGTGGTGGACAGCGCCAGCCGGCAAGCCAACGGTTCCGGGCGGGCGATCGCGAGGTTTTTCGGGAACAGCTCGCCGAACACCATCTGCACGACGGTGGACACCGTGATCGCAACCAGGCCGCCGATCGCCACGGCGATCGCCGTCGGGATCCCGGCGCCGCCGAGCAACACCGTGAAACCGCGCCCGATCAGCGGCTCGGCGACATAGCCCACCAGCAGTCCGGTGACGGTGATGCCGAGTTGCGCGCCTGAGAGCATGAACGAGGTGCGCCGGGTGACGGCCAGCGCACGGGCGGCGGCGCGGTCACCGGCCTCGGCCCGAGCTTTGAGCCGCGACCTGTCCACGGCCATGTAGGCGAATTCCTGCGCGACGAAGTATCCGGTCAGCGCGGTGATCGCCAGCACCACCAGGAAGCCGATGAGAATTCCGAGAACGGCGGTCAGCATGCGACCGCCCCGGGTCTATGAGGTGGCATCGTGTCCTTGCTCGGGTGGGATGACGCCCCCACAGTACCGACTCTGGGAAAGCGCTGTGAGTCAGGCGGCCGCGTGCACCGCGAGAGCCGCGTCGAAACGGTCCAGCACCGTCGCGGCGACCTGCCGGTGCGCGCCAAGCGGCGCCGACATCGGGATGCCCTGAGCCGCAGCGAATTCGGCGACCCGGTCGGTGATCCGGCCGTGCGCGAGAAACCACGGCGCGATGACCAGCCGGGTGGCGCCACGGCGGCGCAACTCGTCGGCCGCCTCGGCGAGAGTGGGTTGCGGGCCGGTGGCGAACGCCGTCGTCGCGGTCCACCGGGTGGTCAGCGTCAGCTCACGTGCCACCGTCGCGGTGCGGGCATTGGCCTGCGCGCGGGACGAACCGACCGCGGTCACCAGCACCCCGACGCTCGGATCCAGCCGCGAGATCCCCGCGTGCTCCAGGCGCTGCCGCAGCACGTGAATCAGTCGGTCATCCTCGCCGAGCACGTCGGCCTGACAGACGTTCGCGCCCGAGTCCGCGATCATCTCGGGGATGTCCACCCGGGCGTGGTACGCGTCGGCCAGCAACAGCGGCACCACAACCGAGGGCCGGCGCAGCGTGCACAGCACGTCACGCAGATTCGGAGAGTTCTGCTCGCAGAACGCGATTCGGGCATCCAGGCCCGGACGCAGCCACCGCACGCATTCGACGATCGCGCGCGCCGTCACCGCCGACCGGGGGTCGGCACTGCCGTGCGCGGTCAGGACCAGCGTCACCGGAACCTCACGATGCGTGCAGTCCGCATTCCGTCTTGGACTGGCCCGCCCAGCGACCGCTGCGCGGATCGGCACCCTCGACCGGCTTGTTGGTGCACGGCGCACAGCCGATCGACGGGTATCCCTCGTCGACCAGCGGATTGACCAGAATGCCGTGGGCGTCGATGTAGGCCTGCATGTCCTCGTCGGTCCACGCCGCCAGCGGGTTGATCTTCACCAGGCCGAACGCCTTGTCCCAGCTGATCAGCGGCGCGTTCGCGCGGGTCGGCGCCTCCACTCGGCGGATGCCGGTCACCCACGCCGAGTAGCCCTGCAGCGCCTTGGACAGCGGTTCCACCTTGCGCAGCCGGCAGCACTCGTTGGCGTTGCGCTCGAACAGGTTCTTGCCCAGCACCGCGTCCTGCTCGACGACCGTGCGCTCGGGGCGCACGTTGACGACGTTGACGTCGTAGACCGCCTCGACGGCATCGCGGGTGCCGATGGTCTCGACGAAGTGGTAGCCCGTGTCGAGGAACAGCACATCGACCCCGGGACGCACCTTGGACGCGAGATCGACGAGCACCGCGTCCTGCATGTTGGAGGCGACGATGTAGCCGGATCGACCGGCCGCCCCGCCGGCGGATCCGAAGTGCTCGTCGGTCCAGCGCAGCAGTTCCTCGGCGGTGGCGTCCGGCCCGAGCTCAGCGGCACCGCGCTCGGCCAGCTGCTGCAGATCGGTTTCGGTCAACAGGTCGGTCACCTCACATCACCTCAAATCCGCATCGTCGGCGCGAAGCGCCCACGTCGCGAAACGCTCGCCGTCCTCGCGTTGTTTCACGAAGTTGCGCACGACACGCTCGATGTAGTCACCGAGCTCGGTCGCGAGCACCTTGTGCTGGCGCAGCTTGCGGCCGAAACCGCTGTCCAGGCCCAGGCTGCCGCCCAAGTGCACCTGGAAGCCCTCCTCAGGGCCGTTTCCGTCGTCAACCATCTGGCCCTTGAAGCCGATGTCGGCGATCTGGATGCGGGCGCAGGAGTTGGGGCAGCCGTTGATGTTGATGGTGACCGGCACGTCGAGCTGGGCGTTGATGTCCTCCAGACGCTTCTCCAGCTCGGGCACCAGCACCTGGGAGCGGCTGCGGGTCTCGGCGAAGCTCAGCTTGCAGAACTCGATGCCGGTGCACGCCATCAGGTTGCGCCGCCAGTGCGACGGGCTCGACGGCAGGCCCAACGCGTCCAGCCCGGCGCGCAGCTCGTCCAGTTTGTCGTCGGGAACGTCGAGAATGATCAGCTTCTGGTACGGCGTGAACCGGATCCGGTCGCTGCCCGCCGCCTCGGCGAGGTCGGCCACCCTGGTCAGGATGGTGCCCGAGACGCGGCCGGCGATCGGCGCGACGCCGACAGCATTCAGGCCGTTCTTGAGCTTCTGCACACCGACGTGATCGATGGGCCGGGTGACCGGATCGGGAGCGGGCCCGTCGATCAGCGGGCGCTTCAGGTACTCGGTCTCCAGGACCTCGCGGAACTTCTGCACGCCCCAGTCCTTGATCAGGAACTTCAGCCGGGCCTTGGAGCGCAGCCGCCGGTAGCCGTAGTCGCGGAAGACGCTGACCACGCCCTCCCACACGTCGGGCACCTCGTCGAGCGGCACCCACACCCCGACCCGCTGGCCCAGCATCGGGTTGGTCGACAGCCCGCCGCCGACCCACAGGTCGAAGCCCGGACCGTGCTCAGGGTGGTTGACGCCGATGAACGCGACGTCGTTGACCTCGTGCACGACGTCCTGCAGGCCCGAGATCGCGGTCTTGAACTTACGCGGCAGGTTGGAGTACTCCGGCTTGCCGATGTAGCGCTTGACGATCTCGTTGACCGCCGGCGTGCCGTCGATCACCTCGTCGAGCGACTCACCCGCCAGCGGCGAGCCGAGCACCACGCGCGGGCAGTCGCCGCACGCCTCGGTGGTCTGCAGCCCGACCTCGTCGAGCCGCCGCCAGATCTCCGGCATGTTCTCCACCTGGATCCAGTGGTACTGGATGTTCTGCCGGTCAGAGATGTCGGCGGTGTCCCGGGCGAACTCGGTGGAGATCTCGCCAAGGGTGCGCAGCGCCTTGGCCGTCAGCGCGCCGCCGTCGCTGCGGACCCGCAGCATGAAGTACGAGTCCTCAAGCATGTCGGTGTTCTCGTCGCCGGTCCAGGTGCCGTCGTACCCCGGCTTGCGCTGGGTGTAGAGGCCCCACCAGCGGAACCGGCCGCGCAGGTCACCTTTGTCGATGCTCTCGAAGCCGTTCTTGGCGTAGATGTTCTCGATGCGCGCCCGCACGTTGAGCGGGTTGTCGTCCTTCTTGGACTGCTCGTTGGGATTGAGCGGCTCGCGGTAGCCGAGCGCCCACTGGCCTTCGCCGCGCGGTCGCTTGGCGGGCTTGGCGGGTTTGGTGGCTGCCGCCGGCGAGCCGGCTTCATTTGTCGTGGTCATGGATCGGGCTCCTGGTCGGAGCCGGCGTTCAGATCGCGCGTCAGTCCGGTGGCTGTCCGGCGGCGCAGATCCGTCGGCCAGCTGATGTTGGTTAGGGCTGGGTCCTACAGAATCCGCAAGCTAGGGCAGACAACAACAGGTGCACACGCGCTTGAAGTCGACATGACGGCGCACCACCAGCGAGACCCGGCGGGGGAAGCTGTGGGCAGTCACGTCGGCCATTGTGCCACGGACACCCACACCGACCCTAACCGGCCGATATTTGCGCTCAGGCTGAGCGAAACCCCGCTCTGGAAGACTGGGCAGGTGACACCGCTTTCCGACACCGCGCAGCGGCCCCTGCTGCCTGAGATGACGGCGGTACCGGGCCGCCCGTTCGGGTTGTACATCCATGTGCCGTTCTGCGCGGCGCGTTGCGGATACTGCGACTTCAACACCTACACCCCGGCTGAACTGGGCGGCGCCAACCCCGACGGTTGGCTGGCCGCGCTGCGCACCGAGCTGCGCCTGGCTGCTGCGCACCTCGGGCACCCGCCGGACGTGCAGACGGTGTTCGTCGGCGGCGGAACGCCGTCGCTGCTCGGTGCGGCGGGACTGAGCGCCGTGCTCGACGCGGTGCGCGACCAGTTCACGCTGGCGTCCGGGGCCGAGGTCACCACCGAGTCGAACCCGGAGTCCACGTCGCCGGCGTTCTTCGCCGGCCTGCGCCGCGCCGGCTACACGCGCATCTCGCTGGGCATGCAGTCCACCGCGCCGCACGTCCTGGCCGCGCTTGACCGGGTGCATTCCCCGGGCCGTGCGCTCGACGCCGCCCGGGAGGCCCGCGAGGCGGGTTTCGACCACGTCAACCTGGATCTGATCTACGGCACGCCGGGGGAGACCGACGACGACCTGCTGCACTCGGTCGACGCGGCGGTCCAGGCCGGCGTCGACCACGTGTCGGCCTATTCGCTGATCGTCGAGGACGGCACCGCGCTGGCCCGCCGGGTGCGTCGCGGTGAACTCCCGGCCCCCGACGACGACGTGCTTGCCCGCCGCTACGAACTACTCGACCGGCGGCTGGCCGACGCCGGTTTCGACTGGTACGAGGTGTCGAACTGGAGCCGCCCGGGCGGGGAGTGCAGGCACAACATCGGCTACTGGGCCGGCGGCCAGTGGTGGGGTGCCGGCCCCGGCGCGCACGGCTACGTCGACTCCACCAGATGGTGGAACGTCAAGCACCCCAACGCTTATGCGGCCGTGCTCGACGACGGCGGCCTGCCGGTCGCGGACTTCGAGCGCTTGGACACGGACACCTCGCACGTCGAGGACGTGATGCTGCGGGCGCGGTTGCGCACCGGTCTGCCGGTGCACGTGCTGTCTGCCGAGGAACGCGACCGCGCCGAACGCGCCGTCGCGGACGGGTTGCTGCGCGCCGACGGGGAGGCGCTGGTGCTCACCGACCGGGGACGGCTGCTGGCCGATGCGGTGGTGCGGGACCTGCTGAGCTGACTACAGCAGCGCGTCGGCGAGCCTGCGCCACTGCTCGCGCGGGAACTCCCGCGGATCCGCGGTCAGCACCTGCACGCAGACGTGGTCGGCGCCGGCATCCATATGCTCCCGCACCCGCCGGCGCACCGCGTCCTCGTCACCCCAGGCGATCAGCGCGTCGAACACCCGGTCACTCACCGAGGTCAGGTCCTCCTCGGTGAAGCCGAGCCGCAGCAGGTTGTTCGCGTAGTTCGGCAGCGCCAGGTACGACGTGAGCCACTGGGTGCCCACCTCGCGGGCCTGGTCGCGGTCCTCGGTCAGCATCACGGTCTGCTCGGGCAACAGCATCGGCCCGGCGCCCAGCACCCCGCGGGCCTGCCGGGTGTGCTCGGGCGTGGTCAGGTAGGGGTGCGCGCCGCCGGCACGCGTCGCAGAGAGCTGCAGCATCTTCGGGCCGAGCGCGGCCAGCACCCGGTTGGCCGTCGGCACCGGCCGCGGCGAGGCGTCGATGCCGTCGAGGAAGGCCTTGGTGGCGGCCAGCGGCTTGCGGTACCGGCCCGGCTCTTTCGAGTCGATCAGCGGTGCGTGGCTGACACCGATGCCGAGCAGGAACCGCTCGCCGTGGGCCTCGGTGAGCGTGGCGTAGCGGTCCGCGACCTCGGCGGGTTCGTGCATCCAGAGGTTCAGGATGCCGGTGGCGATGACCGTCTTCTGGGTGGCCGACAGCAGATTCTCCACCGAGTCGAACACCGGTCCACCGACGTCGGGGATCCACAGGGCCGTGAAACCGAGCTCGTCGAGCTCGGCGGCGGCTTCGGCCGCCTCGTCCGGATTTCCGTACCGCAGTTGCGAACTCCACAGGCCGACGCCGGACAGTTTCATAGCTCCAGTCATACCGTGCCGACTGCCCGGGCCGCTACGGTCGTGCGCATGGCTTTCGACTCCGCCGCGGTGGCCCGTGCGTTCTCCGAGCACCGTTTCGAGCACGCGCTCAAGCACCTGGCCCGGGACGTCAGGTGGACGATCGTCGGCGGCATGGTGCTCGAAGGCGCCGACGCGGTCCGGCGCACCTGCCAGGACACCCTGGAGAGCCTGAAGGGCACGGCGGTGGAGTTCGACCGCCGCGTCACGGCCGCCGGTGGTGACGTCGTCGCCGTCGACACCATCGCCCGCTACGTGAGGCCCGACGGCGTGACCGCGGTGGCCAGCTGCGCGGTTTACGAGTTCGCCGGCGAGCAGATCACGACGATCACGTCGTACGCGGTCGAGGTCGATCCCGAGGACCCGGGAGCGCAGCCACCACCGCATCGGTGATCGAGCCCGCCCCGGGAATCGCCTCGAAACGTCCGGGTACCTCCCTGGGAGCAAACCTGCTGTGCCAGGATGTCCGGCATGTCGACGCCAGGGTTAGGGCAGGCTACCCACACCTATGCCCCCAGTCCGGCCGCGGCGCCGAACGGGACCGCTGCACCCGCGCCGATCGCCGTGGTCGGCATCGGCTGCCGGCTTGCGGGTGACATCACCACGGCGCGGGACTTCTGGTCGTTCCTGCTCGCAGGAGGCAGCAAGGTCACCGAGGTGCCTGCCGAACGCTGGGAGCCCTATCTGCACCGCGACCCGCGCAACGCCGCGCTGCTGAGGGAGACCACGCGATGGGGGACCTTCCTCGACGACCTCCCCGGCTTCGACGCCGAGTTTTTCGGCGTCTCGCCGCGCGAAGCCGAGCTGATGGATCCGCAGCAACGTCTGGCCCTCGAGGTGTCATGGGAGGCGCTCGAACATGCCGGCATCCCACCGCGTTCGCTGGCGGGCAGCGACACCGCGGTGCTGATGGGTGTCAACTCCGACGACTACGGCAAGCTGCTGATGGAAGACATCGCCGGTATCGAGGCGTGGACCGGGATCGGCACATCGCTGTGCGGGGTGGCCAACCGGGTGTCCCATCTGCTGGATCTGCGCGGGCCCAGCGTCGCGCTCGATGCGGCGTGCGCGGCGTCGCTGGTGGCGGTGCATCAGGCCTGCCAGCTACTGCGCGACGGGGAGACCTCGCTGGCGCTCGCCGGTGGGGTGAGCGCCCTCATCGGTCCCGGCCTGACGCGGGTGCTCGACGTCGCCGGCGCCACCGCACCCGACGGACGCTGCAAGACCTTCGACTACTCCGCCGACGGTTACGGCCGCGGCGAGGGCGCCGCGGTGGTCGTGCTCAAGCGACTGTCCGACGCCGTCCGCGACGGCGACCGGGTGCTCGCGGTGGTGCGCGGCGGCGCGGTCGCCCAGGACGGCAGGACCGTCGGCATCATGTCGCCCAACGGGCAGGCCCAGGCGGACCTGTTCCGGCTCGCCTGCCGCGCCGCCGGCATCGACCCCGCCAGTGTCGACTACCTGGAGGCGCACGGGACCGGCACGCCCACCGGCGATCCCGTCGAGATCTCGGCACTGTCGGCCGTCTACGGCCGAGGCCGGGGTGAGCGTCCATGCGCAATCGGTTCGGTCAAACCCAACACCGGACACCTCGAGGGCGGGGCCGGCGTCGTCGGGTTGATCAAGGCGACGCTGGCGCTGCACCACGAAGAACTGCCGCCCACCGCAGGGGTCCGTACGCTCACCACCGCCGTCGACTGGGGCAGCAGCGGATTGCGGGTGCCCATCGAAGCCGAACCGTGGCCACGGGGGCCCGAGCCGCGGCGCGCCGCGGTGTGCAGCTACGGCTATGGCGGCACCATCGCACACGTCCTGCTCGAAGAGGCGCCCGCCGCTGCCGACGGCGAAACCAGCGGCGGCACAGCGGAGTTCATCCCGCTGTCAGCGCGCTCGGAGCCGCGTCTGCACGCCCAGGCAGGAGCCCTGGCAGAGCACCTGCGCACCGCGCAGATCCCGACCGACGAAGTGGCCGCCACGTTGTGGACCCGTCGAGCCCACGAACAAGTCAGGGCTGCGGTGCTCACCGAGGACGTGCACGCGCCCGTCGACGCACTGGATGCGCTGGCCGCCCAGCAGCGGGATCCGCGGGTCGTGACGGGATCGGTCGTGCCCAATGCGCAGGACGGTGCGGTGTGGGTGTTCTCCGGGCACGGATCGCACTGGGCCGGCATGGGCCGCGAGTTGATCGCCACCGAACCGGTTTTCGCAGCGACAGTCGACGAGGTCGACCGGGTGTTCGGCCGGGAACTCGGCTTCTCCGCGCGCGAGGCGCTGACCACCGGAGTGCTGGGGGACACCGCGCGGGTGCAGGCGCTCACGTTCGCGATGCAGGTCGGGCTCGCGGCGCTGCTGCGCAAGCGCGGGGTCGAACCGGCCGCGGTGATCGGCCATTCGGTGGGTGAGGTGGCGGCGTGTGTCGTCGCCGGGGTGTTCGGCCTGGCACACGGCGCGTCGATCGCGTGCTACCGCGCCCGGGGATTCCGGGCGGTCGCGGGGCAGGGCGCAATGGCGTTGGTGCGCTTGCCTTTCGGTGAAGCCGACCGCCGGCTGGCGAGACGCACCGATGTGGTTGCGGCGATCAGCGCGTCGACGGAGACCACCGTGATCTCCGGGACGGTGGCCGCGGTGGACGAGATCGTCGAGGCGTGGACGGCCGAAGGGATGACGGTGCGCCGAGTCAACACCGACGTGGCGTTCCACAGCCCGGCGATGGACGCTCTCACCGGTGAGCTCGCGCGACTGGTCGCGACGCTGCCCGAGCCGGACCGGGCCCGGGTGCCGCTGTACACGACGGCGCTGCCGGACCCCCGCTCGGATGCGGCGCGTGATCCGGATTATTGGGTGGCCAACCTGCGCGGGCGGGTGCGCTTCGCAGAAGCCGTGCAGGCGGCCGGCCAGGACGGGCACCGTCTGTTCCTCGAGGTGTCGGCCCATCCGGTGGTCGCCCACTCGATCGTCGAGACACTGACCAGCCTGGGCATGGACGACCACGCCGTGGTGCCGATGATGCGGCGTGATCACCCCGAGCGGCAGGCCGTCGGCGCCGCGGTCGGCGCGCTGTACTGCCACGGAGCACCGATCGCGCACGGGTTCACGCCGGCCATGCGGTGGGCCGACCTTCCGGGCACGCAGTGGCAGCACCGCCGGTTCTGGCGCACTCCGACTCCGCCGCCCAATACCCGGGCGCTGCACGATCCCGCGTCCCACACGCTGCTCGGCGGCGCCGTCGACGTGACCGGGGAGGTGCCTGCTCGGGTGTGGCAGACCCGGCTCGACATGGACAACCGGCCCTACCCCGGTGACCATCCGGTACAGAACACCGAGATCATCCCCGCCGCCGTGCTGTTGAACACCTTCCTGACCGCGGCGGGATCGGGCCTCACCGACGTGCGGCTGCGCACCCCCGTGCCGCCGGGGCGGGCCCGCGACATCCAGGTGGTGCTCCAGGACCGCTCGCTGCGGATCTCCTCGCGACTCACCGACGACGACAGCGGCGACGAGTCCGGATGGCTCACCCACAGCAGCGCCGTCGTGGCGACCGACGAGGACTTCGCCGGCGAGCTCAACGAGTTGATGAGCGGCGGCATCCACACCGCCACCTGGGACCGCTGTTCCGAGCAGCTGCCGCCCGGCCACGTCGTCGACACGCTCGGGACACTCGGTGTGGCGGCGATGGGCTTCGACTGGCAGGTGCACGAGATGCGCTGTGGTGCAGGCGAACTGCTCGTGCGTGTGAGCGCCACCTCAGACGGCTCGGCGCCGCGTTCCTGGGCTGCGCTGCTGGACGCGGCGACGTCGGCGGCATCCACGGTATTCGACGGCCCGCCCCGGCTGCGGATGCCGGCACGCATCGACCGCGTCCACGTCTGTGGCGAGCCACCGGCCGTGGCCCTGCTGCATGTGCGTCGACGGGAGGGCACCACGACCGACGTCGCGATCGCCGACGAGTCGGGAGCGGTGCGTGCGTCGCTGACGGCGATGACGTTCGAGGAGCTGGAAAACGCCGGGGGTGCGGACACGTCCCGGATGCTGCACCACATCGCATGGCACGAAACCGCGTTCGACGTCGGCGACCGACCGGCTGAGGTCGCCGTCGTGGGCTCCGAATGCGACGCGGTGCTGCGGTCCCTCAATGACGCCGGGGTTGCGCATCGCGTCTACGACAGCGTCGAGCAGGTGCCCGGCGACGCCGGCCCGCGCTCGGTGGTGCTGCTGCTGCCGCGAGCAGATTCGCCGGAGGCTGCGGCCGAGCAGGTGCTCGACACCGTGAAACGACTCAACGGCAACGGTTCTCAGGCGCGTCTGTGGGTTCTCACCCGAAACGTGCACGAGGGTACCAACCTGGTGCACGCACCGTTGTGGGGCATGTCGCGCGTTGCCGCGGCCGAACATCCGCATCTGTGGGGCGGCGTACTCGACCTCGCCGACGGGAAGGTGCCGCTCGGTGTGCTGGCGTCGCTGCCCGGCCACGGCGTCGTGGTGGTCCGCGATGGTGTCGCGTTGACCGCCCGACTGACGCATGCGCGGGCCAACGGTGCACCGAAGACGTCCATGCCCGGCGGAGCGCCGATGACGTGCACGCCCGGCGGAACATATCTGGTGACCGGCGGCACCGGGGCGTTGGGGCTGCGGGTCGCGCAACGCCTCGCCGACCTCGGCGCACGCCGGCTGGTGTTGTTGTCGCGCTCAGGGATGCCGCATCGCAGAATGTGGGCCAAGACGCCGACGGAAGCGGTTCGCGCGGTGTCCGCGCTGGAGGAGCGCGGCGTGTCCGTGCACGTCGCCTCGATCGACATCGGGGCTTCGGGCGCCGTCGATCAGCTGCGTGCGGTGCTGGCCGACCTGCCGCCCGTACGGGGCGTGGTCCATGCGGCCGGTGTGGAAGCCGGTGCGCTGCTGCTGAATACGTCTGCAGATGATTTGCGGACCGCGATGCGCCCGAAGGTGTCGGGCACTCTGGCGTTGCACGAGTTGTTCCCGCCCGAGCAGTTGGACTGGATGGTGCTGTACTCGTCGTGCGGCTACCTGGCCGGCTTCCCCGGGCAGGGTGCGTATGCGTGCGCCAACGCGTTCCTGGACGCTATGGCCAGACATCGCCGCAGCCTCGGGGACAACACGGTCAGCGTCGCGTGGACGGCGTGGCGCGGTCTGGGTATGGGATCGACGTCGGGATTCGTCGCAGCACAGCTCGAAGCGCTCGGTATGGGGACTGTCGGCGCCGACGACGCGATGCGGGCGCTGGATTCGGCCATGCGGGGCGACGACCCGAATGTGGTTGTGCTACCCCTGCTTCCCGAGGCCGCCGCGGTGCCGATCCTGGCCGATGTCGCACCGACCGGGGTCGCGGAAACACGTGATGCCGTACCGGTCGGGCCCGGCGAAGCCGATCTGGGCGAGTGGGTGGCAGAGCAGGTCGTCGAAGCGGTGGCCGTTGAACTCGGGCTGCCTGACACCGATGTGGATCTACGGGTTCCGTTGGTGGAGGCCGGTGTCGACTCGATCATGACCGTTGCGCTGCGGCGGGCGCTGGAGAAACGCACGGGTCTGTCGCTGCCTCCGACACTGCTCTGGGAGCACCCGACGGCAGCGGCTGTGATCGACCGGATCGTCGAGCTGCTCGCGCCGCACACCGAAAAAGCCGACGTCGCCTGATCTTTCGGCAGCGAGATCATCCCGTCGCACCAAGGCTCGGCTCCTGCCTCGGTGAGCGCTACGGTCCCTGGTCGTCTTCGGGGAGTAGGTGGCGTTCGGGGTGGTGGTAGCCATTGATCAGCTGCGTGCGGTGCCGGCCTGTATCGAGCCCTGGTGGTGGGTGCCATTCGGTCTGGTTCTCGGCGTTTTTGGTGGTGGTCCAGCCGGTGGTTTCGATCATCCGGTTGTGCGGCCCGCAGGCGAAGGTGAGGTCGTCGATGTCGGTCTGGCCGTCGTTCTTCCAGTCCGCGACCGCGTGGTGGACCTGACACCAGTACCCCGGCACGGTGCAGCCGGGCCGGGTGCAGCCACGATCACGGCCGTGCAGGACGATCCGCTGGGCGGCGTTGGCGAACCGTTTGGCCCGACCCAGATACAGGCTTTGACCGGTGTGCTCGTCAAAGACGTACAGATAGTGGTGGGCCTGGGCGGCCATGTGGATCAGATCGGGCATCGGCAGCAGCGAGCCGCCGCCGGTGACCGCCACCCCGGCCCCCTTTTCCAGCTCCTGCAAGCTGGTCGAGACGATCACGGTCACTGGTAACCCGTTATGGCTGCCGAGTGTCCCGGATTCCAGGGTGCGGCGCAGCAGGGCTTTGAGGCCGTCGTGATTGCGCTGCCCTTCGGTGCGGGTATCCCGACCCGTCTCCGGGCCCGCCCCGGCCCCGCCCGGCTCGTCCTCGCCGGGCCCCTCGGCCGGCTCCTCGCCCGGCTGCGGGTCGGGCATGTTGGCCCCGGGGGCGGCTTCTTTGGCCAGGGTGGCCTCCAGGTAGGCGCGGGTTTCGGCGTCGAGGTAGCCCGAGATTGTGCTGAATCCGTCACGCTGCTGCTTGCCGATCCTCACCCACCGTTTCCGGGCCACCTCGTCGTCGGTGGGTTCGGGGCCGTCCTGATCGATCATCATCAACAACCGCCCCGCGGCCGCATCGAGCTCCTCAGGGCCTAGACCCGAGCCCAGGCCGGCCAGGTGGGCATCGGCGGCGGCGCGGGTGTCCACATCCACCCAGGCGGGTAGCTTCTGGTGAAACTTCGCGATCACCGTGATGTGCTCTTCGTCCAACAGGCCCTGGGCCTGGGCGGCAGCGGTGGCTTCCCACAGCGGCGCAAGAGGCTGGCCCGTCATCGCCCGCCGCGGCCCCAGCATTTTGGCCCGTCGCAGCCGCCGTCCCGCTTCGGCGCCACTGACCCGCAGCGCGGTGGTCAGCACGCCCTTCCACGACGATTCCCCGAGTCGGTGGGGTTCGGTCTCGTCGATCAACCGGGCCAACACCTTGTGCTCGAGGGCCGGCACGGTGCGCAGCACCGTGGTCAGCTCGGCCAGCAGCCCGACCAACTCACGATGGGTCAGCTCCTCGGCGGCTTTCGACAGGATGGCGACCTGCTCAGCGATCGCCCCCACTGCCTCGGACACCAGCTCCATATATCGAACACTAGTGCGAACCACCGACAAAAAACGTCCCGGCAGGGTGCGAAAAAGAGATCCATGGAGGATTCTTGCGCCGCTTACGGCAACCGTGATCATCGGCGACGAAAAGCCGTTCCACGGACCGCCACGTGGCATTGTCCTGGTGACGGGACGTCACAAGTAGCAAGTGGGGGAAGGCGCGGGCGTGGCATCGGGCGACTTCGAACTGTCGATGAGCGAATTGCGTAGCGTGGCTCGCTTCGTCGCCGAGACCGCCGAAGAGCTCCTGCCGATGTTCGAGGACGCCGATCCCCGCGACTGCAGGCCGAGGAACGCCATCGCTGCCGCCTGGCGCTTCGTTCATGGCGCGCCCAGGACGAAGCAGCAGCGCGTCGCCTCGCTGGAAGCCCACCGCGCGGGCCGGGAGGCATCCGAGGAGGTGGCGCGCCTGGCCGCACAGGCAGCAGGGGACGCCGCATCCGCTGCCTATCTTCATCCCATCGCCCGACCGCATCAGGTGGGCCACATTCTGCGTGCCGCCGCGAACGCCGCACGGGTAGCCGAGATCAACGCCGGCGGCGACCCTGACGCTGCCATCTCCGCGATCCGGAGAGCGCGGCAGCGTGCGACGCCCGAGCTGATTGACGTCCTGTGTCGTTACCCTCCGGCGCCGGCCGGCAGGAGCCGCGTCGCCCAGCTGATGTCGAGTTTGGACGCGACGCTGCGGGCCCCGCGCTGAACGACACGGCCGGATGCGGCCTGGCACGGCCAGAAATGCCGGGCCGACGTGTGTGTCAGGACGTCAACTGCGCGACCAACTGCTTCTTGTCGACCTTGCCCACCGCCGTCATCGGCAACGATCGCACCGGGGTCAGCACGTCGGGGCGTGCGTGCTTGGACGCACCGCGCCCGTCGAGAAACGCGTTCAGCTCGGCCAGCGTGATCGGCGCACCGAGGAAAACCACTGCCGCACAGATCTTCTCGCCGAGATACTCGTCGGGGAGCGCCACGGCGGCAGCCGTGTAGATCGCCGGGTGGGTGTGCAGGTGGTCTTCGAGGTCGGTCGCCGACACTGTCTCGCCACCGCGGTGGATCACGTCTTTGACCCGGCCGGTCACCTCCACGTACCCGGCGCGTGCGCCCTCGGAGAAGATCCGAACCCGGTCGCCGGTGCGGTAGAAGCCGTCCGGGGAGAACGAGCGGGCGTTGGCGTCGTCGGCCCGGTAGTAACCGTTGAGCGTGTACGGTCCGCGGACCAGTAGCTCGCCCTCCTCCCCGGGTGCCACCTCGTCGCCGTTCTCGTCGACGACGCGCATCTCGTCGTGTGGGGACATCGGCCGGCCCTGGGTGTGGACGACGACGTCCTCCGGGTCTCCGGGCCGGGTGAAGTTCAGCATCCCCTCGGCCATCCCGAAGATCTGCGACATGCCAGGGGTCAGCCGGTCGAGGATGAATCGGGCCTCTTCCGGGCTCATGCGGGATCCGCCGACCTGGACGAACCGCAGCGAACTCGGCAGTACCGGCTCCCACTCACATGCCTGCGCCCACAGCTTGGCCAGCGCGTTGACCAGTCCGGTGACGGTGATCCGGTACTTGTCGATCAACGCGAACGCGTTTTCGGGGCTGGGGTCGGCGGTAAACACCGTCGGCGCGCCGACCGTCATCGAGCCGAGCAGGCCGGGGCAGGCCAGCGGAAAATTGTGTCCGGCGGGCAGCGCGACCAGATAGGCGTCGTCCCCGTTCATCTGGCAGGCCTGGGCGCAGGCGGTGGCGTTGTAGACGTAGTCGTCGTGGGTGCGCGCGATGAGTTTCGGTAGGCCGGTGGTGCCGCCGGAGACCAGCAGCAGCGCGGGCAGGCCGGGGTCGATCCGCGGACGCTCGAGCAGTGGGCCGGCATGGTCGCGGATCGCCGCCCACGAGACGAACGGTCCGGATGCGCCGTCGACGATCACATGCCGCCACGCCGGGTGTTCGGCGGCCAGGGCGGCGGCCATCCCCCGGTAGTCGAATCCGCCGGCCTGGTCTCCGACGATGATCGCGACGGCGCCACTGACCTCCGCGAAGTGACCCAGTTCGGCGGTGCGATGGCCGGTCAGGCACATCACCGGCACCGCCCCGGCACGCAACAGGGCGAACAGGGCGACGGCGAACTGGCACGAATTCGGCAGTTGCAGCAGCACGCGGTCGCCCGGACGGACGCCCAGAGCGGACAAACCGGCGGCGGCTCGGTCGGCGATCGCGTCGAGCTCGGCGAACGTATAGCTCTCGGCGGAGTCGATGATCGCCGGTTTGTCGGGCCACGAGGCCGCGGCGTCGGTCAGGATCGAGTCCAGGGACCGACCCGTCCAGTACCCGGCGTTGCGGTAGGTCTCGGCTCTGTCCTCGGGGAACGGCACGAAGCCGTACGCCAGGTCCGTGAGGTTGTCGCCCTGCTCGGTCGAGAATCCGGTGCTCATCAGTCAAAATCGCCGCTCTGGGTAGGAGTTTTCGGTGACCCGAATATAAGGTAGCCTCCACTAAGTTAGGGCAGCCTGCACTTAATCCGGCGTGGTTCGAGGAGGTTCGGTGAGTTTGGCGTCGACGACTGCACAGTCTGTCCGCGACGAGGTTGCCGAACTGCTCGGTGTGAACCCGGCTGACCTCGACCCGCAGGCCGATCTGATCGCGTCCGGCCTGGACTCGATCCGGATGATGTCGTTGTCCGGTCGCTGGCGCCGACAGGGGATCGACGTCGGTTTCGCGGCGCTGGCGGCGAATCCCACCGTGGCCGCGTGGACGGAGTTGGTGACCGGTGGCGCCGGCGGAGGCCGCCAGGACACGGCCCCGGCCGCGGAGCCCGCGATGGACGACACCTTCCCGCTCGCGCCGATCCAGCACGCGATGTGGGTGGGCCGCAACGACGACCAGCAACTCGGTGGCGTCGCCGCGCATCTCTACGTCGAATTCGACGGTGCCGGAGTCGATCCGGACCGGCTGCGCGAGGCGGCGGCCAAACTCGCGGCACGGCATCCGATGCTGCGCGTCGAGATCCTGCCCGACGGCACCCAGCGCATCGGCGATCGCGGTCTGCCCGTCACCGTGTACGACCTGCGCGCGCTCGACGTGCCGGCGGCCGAACGACGTCTCGAAGAGATCCGGCAGGAGAAGTCGCATCAGATGATGCACGACGAGGTGCTGCAGCTCTCGCTGTCGCTGCTCGCGGATGGTCGGTCCCGGTTGCACGTCGACATGGACATGCAGGCCGCGGACGCGGTGAGTTACCGCAACTTCATGGCTGATCTTGCCGAGTTCTACAGCGGCGGAAACCTTCCCGACCTCGGCTATACCTACCGCGAGTACCGCGCGGCGCTCACCTCGACGACGGCGGAATCGGAGGACGACCGCCGCTGGTGGGCCGAACGCGTGCCCGAGCTGCCGGAGGGTCCCGCGCTGCCGCTGGTGCCGCGCGCCGAACAGGCCGACCCGAAACGCGCCCGGCGCCGCTGGCACATCTTCGATGTCGACACCCGGGACGCTCTCTTCGCGGCTGCGCGACGGCGGGGGATCACGCCGGCGATGGCGGTGGCCGCGTCCTACGCCGGCACGCTGGCCCGGTGGTCGACCAGTCGGCGCTTCCTGCTCAACCTGCCCATGTTCGGTCGCGAGCAGTTCCACCCCGACGTCGACAAACTCGTCGGGGACTTCACGTCGTCGCTGCTGCTCGATGTCGATCTCACCTGCGCCGACACCCCGATCGCGCGCTGCCGAGTGCTGCAGGAGACGCTGCACGCCACGGCGCGCCATTCCTCCTACTCGGGTCTGTCGGTGCTGCGCGACCTGACCCGCCACCACGGCACGCCCGTGCTGGCCCCGATCGTGTACACCAGTGCGCTGGGGCTCGGAGATCTGTTCGCGGGCAAGGTCACCGAGCACTTCGGCAAGCCGGTGTGGACGATCTCGCAGGGGCCGCAGGTGCTGCTCGACGCGCAGGCCACTCCCGTGGCCGAAGGCCTGATGATCAACTGGGACACACGCGAGGACGCGTTTCGGCCCGGTGTGGCCGACGCGATGTTCGCCCATCACGTCGCCGAGCTCGCGCGCCTTGCCGCCGACGAATCTGCCTGGGAAGCAGTCGATGTAGCCGCGGTGACGGCCGAACAACAGGCCGCGCGCGACAGGGTGAACGCGGTCTCCGTCGCGCCGAGCGGGGAGGTGCTGCACGACGGCTTCTTCCGTCGTGCCCAGACCCACCCCGACGCGCCGGCGGTGTGCTCCAGAGCGGGCGACCTCACCTACGGGCAACTGTGCGAACAGGTGCTCGCCGTCGCGGCCGCGCTGCACGTCGCCGGCATCCGGCACGGCGACACCGTCGCGGTGATGGGACCCAAGAACCACGAACAGGTCATTGCGCTGCTCGCGATATCGGCCGTCGGAGGGGTCTATGTGCCGGTCGGCGTGGATCATCCGGCCGACCGCGCGGCCCGCATGCTGGCCAACGGCCGGGTGCGGATGGCGCTGGTGTGCGGTGGCGAACCGCCGACCACATTGCCGGCCTTGACGATCACGGAAGCCCTGCGGGTGGGGCGCCGGGAAACCGGGTTCACGCCGCCCGCCGTCGAACCGGCGGATCTGGCCTACATCCTGTTCACCTCCGGTTCGACGGGTGAACCCAAGAGTGTCGAGATGACCCACGATGCGGCGATGAACACCGTCGAGTTCATCAACGGCCACTTCGAGATCGGCCCCGCCGACCGCTGCCTGGCGCTGTCGACGCTGGAATGCGATCTGTCCGTACTCGACGTCTTCGGCATGCTGCGGGCCGGGGGATCGATCGTCGTCGTCGACGAAGACCAGCGTCGCGATCCCGACGCGTGGGCCCGCCTCATCTCCGAGCATGGCGTGACCGTTCTGCACTTCATGCCGGGCTGGCTGGAGATGCTCTCGGAGGTCGACGGCGACCTGTCCTCGGTGCGGGTGGTTCCCACCGGCGGCGACTGGGTGCGACCCGACATGGTGCGGGCGCTGCGGAACCGGGCCCCGCACATGCGGTTCGCCGGCCTGGGCGGTGCCACCGAAACGGCCACGCACAACACCATCTTCGAGGTCGTCGGCGACATCCCGGCGGACTGGGCGTCCATTCCGCTCGGCGTGCCGCTGCCCAACAACGCCTGCCGGGTTGTCGGACCGGACGGCCGGGACTGCCCAGACTGGGTGCCCGGCGAACTTTGGGTCGGCGGCCGCGGTGTGGCCCGCGGCTATTGCGCGCGGCCCGATCTGACCGCCGAGCGGTTCGTTCGCCATGACGGCACGCTCTGGTACCGCACCGGCGATCTCGTGCGCTACCGAACCGGCGGCCTCATCGAGTTCGTCGGCCGGGCCGACCACCGGATCAAGATCAGCGGTTACCGTGTCGAACTCGGCGAGGTGGAGTCCGCTCTGCGCTGCGTCCCGGGCGTCGACTCCGCGGTGGCGGCCGTCGTGACCGCCGACGGCGGCCGGGACATGCTCGCCGCACTCGTGAGCGCCGACTCCGGCCACGCCGTGCCGGATCCGGCCAAGGTCACCGCGGCGATGGCCGAACTCGTTCCGCCGCACATGATCCCGCAGATCGTGGTCGGCGCCGGTGAAATCCCCTACACCCTCGGCGGCAAGATCGACCGGGCAGCGGTGACGCGTCGGCTCAGGGAAGCCGAGGTGCACGGCGGCGCCGGGTTCCGTGCGCCGGCCACCTCGCTGGAGACAGCGCTGTGCGCGCTCATCGGGTCGGTCCTCGGGCGCGACACCGTGGGCGCCGACGACGACTTCTTCGCCTCGGGCGGTGATTCCGTGCTGGCGACCCAGGTGGTCGCGCGCGTCCGCACCTGGCTCGACACCCCGTCGGTCGCGGTCGCCGACATCTTCGCGGCCCGCACCGCCGCGGCACTGGCGGCAAGGCTGATCGCCGGCGAGAACGACAGCACGCGGCTGACTGAAGTAGCCGAGCTCTATCTGGAGATCTCCGGGATGGACGGTGCCGAGGTGCTTTCCGCGCTGGACTCCGGGCGATGATCGGCGAGCGCCACCAGCTGGATCTCACGCCGTGGATCAAAAGGTTCCCGGGGGAGACCGGCACCGCGACGATCGTGTTTCCGCATGCGGGCGGCGCCGCGGCGGACTACCGCGGTTTCGCGTCGGCGTTGTCCGCCCGGGGCATCGACACCTACCTCGTGCAGTATCCGCAGCGCGGCGAGCGGCTCGCCCATCCGGCGCCGGAGACGATCACCGACCTGGCGGCGGACGTCCTGGGCGCCGCCGACTGGTCCCGGCTCGGGCAGGTGCGGCTGTTCGGGCACTGCATGGGCGCTCTGGTCGGCTTCGAGTTCGCGCAACTGGCTGCGCGGCGCGGCGTCACCGTCCGCGAGTTGTGGGCCTCGGCGAGCCAGGCGCCGTCGACCGTCGAAGGTTCGCGACCGGTGCCCACCACCGACCGGGAGATGCTGGCCGACATCATCGACCTCGGCGGCACCGACGCGCGACTGCTGGAGGACGAAGACTTCCTCGAGCTGCTGCTGCCCGCGGTGCGCGCGGACTACCAGGCTTTCAACCGCTACACCTGCGGCCGTGGCGTGCGCATCGACGCCGACATCCACGTGCTCGGCGGCCACGACGATCATCGAGTCGAACAGAACCTGTTGCGGCAGTGGGAGGTTCACACCACGGCCGCGTACACCTTCACGATGTTCGACGGCGGGCACTTCTACCTCGACGAGCATCGGGACGAGGTCGCCGAGCTGGTGAGCTGCACATGACCGATGACCCCGTCGTCATCGTCGGGATGGCGGTCGAGGCGCCGGGCGGTGTGCAGGACACAGACGACTACTGGAGCCTGCTCGCCGAACAGCGGGAGGCGCTGACCCCGTTCCCGACCGACCGGGGCTGGTCGTTGCCGACGCTGCTGGCCGGCTCGCGGCGGGACGGCTTCAAACCGATTCACAATCTGGGCGGATTTCTGCGCGGTGCAGGGCATTTCGACCCCGAGTTCTTCGGCATCTCGCGCCGGGAGGCCGTTGCCATGGATCCGCAACAGCGCGTCGCGCTGCGCGTCGCGTGGCGCGCGCTGGAGAGCGCGGGAATCAACCCCGACGACCTCGACGGCCACGACGCCGGGTGCTACGTCGGCGCCTCGGACATGGGGTACGGGCCCGCGATGGACGAGTTCTCCCACCACAGCGGCCATCTGATCACCGGAACCTCGCTCGGAGTCATCTCCGGCCGCATCGCCTACCTCCTGGGTCTGGCGGGTCCGGCGATGACCGTCGACACCTCGTGCTCGTCGGCCCTGTCCGCACTGCACATCGCCGTGCAGGGGCTGCGGTCCGGCGACTGCGACCTGGCCCTGGCCGGCGGGGTGTGCGTGATGGGTTCACCGGGCTACTTCGTGGAATTCTCCAAACAGCACGCGTTGTCCGACGACGGGCACTGCCGGCCCTACAGCGCGCACGCCAGCGGCACGGTGTGGGCCGAAGGCGCCGGGATGTTCGTGCTGCAACGGAGATCGGCCGCGCTGCGGGACCGCCGCCGGATCGTGGCCGAGGTACTGGCCAGTTGCGTGAACTCCGACGGCAGATCGGTCGGGCTCACCGCTCCCAGCCGCGAGGCCCAGACCCGGCTGTTCCGGCGTGCTCTGGCCACCGCCGGTGTCGACGTCGACAGCGTGGGCATGGTGGAAGGCCACGGCACCGGAACCCGGCTGGGGGACCGTACCGAGCTCACCTCGCTGGCCGCCACGTACGGAGCCGGGACGCCCGGGAGAGGCCCGTTGCTCGGCTCGGTCAAGTCCAACGTGGGACACACGCAGGCGGCCGCCGGTGCGCTCGGCCTGGCCAAGGTGCTGTTGGCCGCCGAGCACGCCGCCGTCCCCGCCACGTTGCACGTCGACGACCCGAGCCGCGAGATCGATTGGCAGAGCACGGGTTTGCGGTTGGCCACCAAGCTGACGCCGTGGCGTGCCGTCGACGGGACGCGCACGGGCGCGGTGTCGGCGTTCGGGATGAGCGGCACCAACACCCACGTCGTCGTCGCGGTGCCCGAGTCGGCGCAGGGTTGGCCCGCGTGATGCCGGCCGGCCGGTTGCCCGACGGGCGGATCGCCGTCGCGCTCAGCGCTCACGACGAGGCGCTGCTGCCTGTCGCCGCCCGTGACATCCTCGACTACCTGGGGCGAAAGCCGTGTGATCCCGCGCAGGTGGCCGCCCAGCTGGTGCGTACCCGACGGCCGCGACGCCACCGCGCGGTCGTGCGCGCCGCGGATCACGATGAACTGACCGCTGGTCTGCTGGCGCTCGCCGAGGGACGCGAGCACCCGTCGGTGACGCACGCGGCAGGACGGGCCGCGGGCCGGACCGCGTTCGTGTATCCCGGGCAGGGCACCCAGTGGCCGGGCATGGGCGCGCAGCCCTACCGCGAGCTGCCGGCCTACCGTGACGAAGCCGACCGGCTGGGTGCGGCGTTCGTCGCGGCCGGGCTGACGTCCCCGCTGCCGTTCCTCGTCGGCGGCGATGCGGCGCCGGGCCCGGTCTCGCACCTGGAACTGCAGGCCGCACAGTTCGTGCACTCCGTCGCGCTGACGGCGGTATGGCGCTCGTGTGGCATCGTGGCGGACCTGACCGTCGGGCACAGTCTCGGCGAGGTCGCGGCGGCCTACGTCGCCGAAACCGTCACCCTCGCCGACGCGGTCAGCGTGCTCGCCGCAAGGGCGGCGGCGATCGCGGCCATCCCGGGCGACAACGGCGTCGCGGTCCTTGGCGTGGACACCGACGAAGCCGCCGAGCTGATCGGCGCCACCGACGGCTGGCTGGAGTTGTCCGCGGTCAACGCGCAGACCTCGGTCGCGGTGTCGGGAGAGCGGTCCGCGGTCACCGCGGCCGTGGCGGCCGCCCGTGCCCGCGGCCGGTTCGCCAAGGAGCTGGCGATGAGTTTCCCGGCGCACACCACCGCGATGGAACCCCAGCGCGAGGACCTGTGCCGGCGGTTACCGGAATCGGTGTTCGCCGACTCGCCGGTGCAGTTCGTCGGGTCGGCGACCGGACAGGCCGTCGCCCCCGGCACCGAGTTCGGCGACTATTGGTATGCCAACCTGCGCAACACGATCCGGTTCGACTGGGCCGTGCGGACGGCCATCGGGCTGGGCGCCGGCGTTTTCGTCGAAATGTCTGCGCACCCGTCACTGCTGTTCGCCGTTGAAGACGGCATCGAACGCGCCGGCGCTGCGGCGGCGGTGCTCGTCGGCTCCGGACACCGCGACGAGTCCGTGCGCGACGCGTTGTCTGCCAATATCGTCACCGTCGCGGCCGCCGACCCCGCTTATCACTGGGGCGACCTTCTGACCGGCCGGCCCGAGCCGCTGTACGGCTTTCCGGGTGCGCCGATGCGCGCCGAGCACCTATGGGCCGAGCCCGAGCCGCTGCCGGCGCTGCCGCAACTGACCGTAAGCGGTGAGACCTGGCGGCCGCACCGCCCCGGCCGCGCCACGGCGACACCGCGCCGGAAGATCGCAGTGGTCGAGACCGGTTCTGCCACACCGGTGGCCGCGGCGCTGCGGCACGCCGTCGCCGAGCACGACCGCGCGGTGCTGACCGACCCGACGGACGCCGATCTGGTGATCGCGGTCGCACCCGCGTTCGGTGACCGCGACGCCGCCGGAGCCGTGGACGGGCTGTCCTGCGCCGTCGACACCGGCCTGCTCGGCTACCCCGACACGTTCGGCGCCCGGTGCCGTGACGTCTGGCTGGTGACCGCCGGCGCCGAGAGCGCCACCGCCGCGGACCCGTTGCCCGATCTGGCCCAGGCCGGGCTGGCCGCCATGCACCGCTGCATCGGGTTCGAACACCCCGACCAGAACTTCCACCACCTGGACCTGCCGGCCGGAGCGACGACCGGGATCGGTGCCGTCGACGTGATGCTGGACGCCACAGGCGAACTCGCCTTACGCGGCGACGGGGCGGTGTACCAACGCAGTCTCGGAGACGCGTCCGCCGCGCAACCATGGGAGCTCGGTTCGGGCGCACTCGACAACGTGGTGATCACCGGGGGCTCGGGAGCCATCGGGTTGAGCTACGCCCGCTTCCTGGCCGCACGCGGCGCCCGGCGGATCGTGCTGCTGAGCCGCCGCGGCGTCGACCCGGCCCTGGTGAACGACCTCGGTACCGAGATCATCGCACCAGCATGCGATCTGCGGGATTCCCGCCGACTTGCGGCCACGGCCGCCGACGTCGCCGGCGGTCCGGCGTCGCTGGTCATCCACGCCGCGGGCACCGCGATATTCGCCGATCGCACCGGCACCACCGGCGCCGCGCTGGCGGACATGGCGGCTGCCAAGATCGTCGGCCTGGAGGCGCTGACCCACACCTGGCCGATCCGCGACGACGCCCGAATCCTGTTGTGCTCCTCAGTGACCGGCGTGTGGGGCGGAAAGGGTGTCGGCGGGTATGCGGCAGCCAACCGGATGCTCGACGTGATGGCTGCCAGGTTGCGCGCCGAAGGGCGCCATTGCACGGCCGTGCGCTTCGGTCTCTGGGAGGGCAGCGGCATCGTCGACGCCGCGGAGATCGCGCGGGTGGAGCGCACGGGACTGCGGCAGATGAGCCCCCAACTCGCCGTCGAGGCGAGCCTGGCGGATCTCTCGGGGGATCCGCTGGTGCTGGCCGCCGACCCGGAGCGGATGCGCGCGTTCTTCGGCGAGACACCGGTGCAGACATCGAGGGAGACTGACACAGCTGCCGGTTCCACGCCGATGGCGCCGCCCGAGGCGGTACGCAGCCAGCTCGCGGCAGTGCTCGGAGCGGACTGCGCAGCACTGGATCTGGACTCATCGCTGTTCGATCTCGGGGTCGACTCGCTGCTCGCGCTGGATCTCCGTAAGCGTCTGAAACGGCTGACCGGCCACACCGTGCCGCTGGCGACACTGCTGGGCGGCATCACCGGTACGGACCTGATCGCCGGCCTATCAGAGAAAGTGAACTCTTTTCAGTGACTGACATCGACACCGGGGCCGGGCTCGACGAGCGCCGACTGGAACTGCTGCGCCGCAGGATGCAGGAGCGTGGGCTGAGCACCGGCACCGCCCAGGACACGGGTGATCCCGACGCGCTGACCGAGGGCCAGCTGCGGATGTGGTTCGTGCACAACGCCGACCCGAGTGGCGCGCTGCTCAACGTGTGCCTGTCCTACCGCCTGTCCGGCGACATCGACCTCGCCCGGCTGCACGCTGCGGTCGACGCGGTGGCCCGGCGCCACCGCGTGCTGCGCACGACGTACCGCACCGAGGCGACCGCCGCCGGCGACAGCGGCATGCCGGTGCCCACCGTGCACGCCGACCTCATGCCCGGCTGGGCCGAACACGATCTGAGCGATCTGTCCGAGCGGGCCCGCCGGCTGCGGCTGGAGGTGATCGCGCAGCGCGAGTTCGCCAAGCCGTTCGACCTGGACGTCGAGTCGCCGCTGCGTATCACGGTGATCCGCATCGCCGCAACGGAACACGTCATGCTGCTGGTGGCACATCACATCGCCTGGGACGACGGTTCGTGGGAGGTGTTCTTCGGCGACCTGACCCGCGCCTACGTCGGTGAACAGCTGCGCCCGGCGCCCCGTGCGGTCCCCACCGCCGCCGGCTCCGACGAGGAGGACGTCGCGTACTGGCGGACAGTGATGGCCGATCCGCCGGAACCGCTGGAGCTGCCCGGTCCGACCGGGTCGGCGGTCCCGACCAGCTGGCGGTCACAGCGCACCGCGCTGCGCCTGGACGGGGAGACGAGCGCGCGGGTCACGGCACTGGCCGACGAGGTCGGCGCCACACCGTACGCGGTGCTGCTGGCGGTGTTCGGCGTGCTGATCCACCGGTACAGCCACGTCGACGACTTCCTGGTCGCCACCCCGGTGCTCAACCGCGACGGCAACCCCGACGACGTCATCGGCTACTTCGGCAACACCGTCGCGATGCGGTTGCGCCCACGCCCGGCGATGACATTCCGCGATCTGCTGACCCAGACCCGCGACACCGCGCTCGGGGCGTTCGCCCACCAGCGGGTCGGCCTGGACCGGATGGTCCGTGAGCTCAACCCCGACCGGCGGCACGGCGCCGAGCGGATGACGCGGGTCAGCTTCGGCTTCCGCGGCCGCGACCGGTTCGGCTTCACCCCGCCCGGTGTCACCTGCGAAAGGGCCGAGCTGCGTTCACATCTGACGCATCTCCCGCTGGGCATCATGGTGGAGTTCGACACCGACGAGATCGTGGTGGAGCTCGAGCACCTGGTGGAGATCATCGAACCCGGATTGGCCCGGCAACTGCTCGACCATTACGCCGTATTGATCCGCAGCGCACTGGGCGCACCCGACACCGCGCTGAGCGCACTGCAGCTGATGAGCGACGAGGACCTCGACTGGCTGCGCGCGGTGTCGTCGGGCCCGGCGTTCGAGACCCCGCCGGCCACCATCACCGACCTCATCGAGGCGCAGGCCCGGCGCAGTCCCGACGGCACCGCCGTCGTCTTCGAGGGGCGCCAGCACACCTACCGCGAGATCAACGAGGCGGCGAACCGCGTCGCCCACTGGCTGATCCGGGAAGGGGTGGGCGCCGAGGACCGGGTCGCCGTGCTGCTCGACAAGTCACCGGAGCTGGTGGTAACCGCGCTGGGCGTGCTCAAAGCCGGCGCGGTCTACGTCCCGGTCGACCCCACCTACCCGCAGGACCGCGTTGACTTCATCCTGGGCGATTGCGACGCGAAAGTGGTTGTGCGGGAGGCGGTCAGCAATGCCGGCGAGCTGCGCGCCGACGATCCGACGGACAGCGACCGGGTGCGCCCGGTGGGCCCGGACAACACGGCCTACTTGATCTACACCTCCGGTTCAACCGGCCTGCCCAAAGGCGTCCCGGTGCCGCACCGACCGGTCGCCGAGTACTTCGTCTGGTTCGCCGACGAGTACGAGGTCGACGAGAACGACCGGCTGCTGCAGGTCGCCTCACCGAGCTTCGACGTGTCCATCGCCGAGGTGTTCGGCACGCTGGCCTGCGGTGCCCGGCTGGTGATCCACCGCCCCGGCGGTCTGAACGACATCGGTTACCTGACCGCGCTGCTGCGCGACGAGGGCATCACCGCGATGCACTTCGTCCCGTCACTGCTCGGGCTGTTCCTGTCGCTGCCCGGGGTGAACCAGTGGCGCACCCTGCAGCGGGTGCCGATCGGCGGTGAAGCGCTGCCCGGTGAGGTGGCCGACAAGTTCCATGCCACCTTCGACGCGCTGCTGCACAACTTCTACGGACCCACCGAAACCGTCATCAACGCCACCCGGTTCAAGGTCGAGGGCAGGCAGGGCACCCGGATCGTCCCGATCGGCAAACCCAAGATCAACACGCAGATCCACCTGCTCGACGATGCGCTGCAACCGGTGCCGGTTGGTTCCATCGGCGAGATCTACATCGGCGGAACCCATGTCGCGCGTGGCTACCATCACCGGCCGGGGCTGACCGCCGAGCGGTTCGTCGCCGACCCGTTCACCCCCGGTGCGCGCATGTACCGCTCCGGTGACCTGGCGCGGCTCAACGCCGACGGTGACATCGAGTTCGTCGGCCGCGCCGACGAACAGGTCAAGATCCGCGGGTTCCGCATCGAACTGGGCGACGTCGCCGCCGCGATCACCGTGGACCCCAGCGTCGGGCAGGCCGTGGTCGTCGTCGCCGACCTGCCCAACCTCGGCAAGAGCCTGGTCGGCTACCTGACCCCGGCCGACGGGGCGGCGGTGGACGTCGACAGGGTCCGCGCCCGGGTGGCCGCCGCACTGCCGGAGTACATGACGCCGGCCGCCTACGTGGTGGTCGACGAGATCCCGATCACCGCGCACGGCAAGATCGACCGCGCCGCGCTGCCCGAGCCGGAGATCTCGGCGGCAACCGAGTTCCGTGAGCCGGCCGAGGGCACCGAGGCCCGACTGGCGCAGCTGTTCGCCGAGTTGCTCGGTCGTAGCGGCGTCGGCGCCGACGACTCGTTCTTCGACCTGGGTGGGCACTCGCTGCTGGCCACCAGGCTGGTGGCCGAGCTGCGGAGCCGGTTCGGCGCGGACGTCGAGGTGCGCGATGTCTTCGAGCACGCGACCGTCGCCCGGTTGGCCGCCCACATGAACACCTTGGCGTTCGGAGAGAACGCCACCACCCGCAGGCCTCGGCTGGTCGCCGCGCCACTGGACGGCCCGGCGCCGCTGTCGTCGTCGCAGCTGCGTTCGTGGTTCGGGTACCGGATCGAGGGTCGCAGCCCGATCAACAACATCCCGTTCGCGGCGCGGGTGACCGGCCCCTGCGATGTCGACGCGTTCGTCGCCGCTATTCGCGACGTCGTGGAGCGGCACGCCGTCCTGCGCACCACCTATCGCGAGATCGACGGTGTGCCCTACCAGATCGTGAACCCGGTCTCTGACGTCCCGGTCCGGCGGGCCCGCGGTGAGGGCGAGGAGTGGCTGCAGGCCGAACTTGACCGCGAGCGCAAACGCACCTTCGATCTGGAAGAAGACTGGCCGATCCGGGCGGCGGTGTTCGCCGTGGGTCAGGCTCCGGACGGCCGAGCCGCCGATCAAACTCCGGAACATGTGCTGTCCGTGGTGATTCACCATATCGCCGGTGACCACTGGTCCGGCGGCGTGCTGTTCAGCGACCTGGTGACCGCATACCGCGCCCGGAAGGCCGGGGAGCGGCCGACCTGGGCGCCGCTGCCCGTGCAGTACACGGATTACGGTGCATGGCAGGCGAAGCTGCTCAGCGACGACACCGGTATCGCCGTACCGCAGCGCGAGTACTGGGTTCGTCAGCTTGCCGGTGCTCCGGTGGAATCCGGGCTGCCGTTGGACTTCTCGCGCCCCCGGCTGCCCACCGGCAAGGGTGACGCCGTCGAGTTCACCATCGACGGTGACGTTCGGCGCAGAATCGCCGAGCTGTGCCGCGAGGTCGGCATCACCGAGTTCATGCTGCTGCAGGCCGCGGTCGCGGTGACGCTGGCGAAAGCCGGTGGCGGCCTGGACGTCCCGATGGGCACACCGGTGGCGGGCCGCTCCGAGGCCGAGCTGGAACAGCTCGTCGGGTTCTTCGTCAATTTCGTGGTGCTGCGCAACGACCTGCGCGGCAACCCGACGCTGCGCGAGGTGCTGACCCGCGCCCGCGATATGGCGTTGTCGGCGTACTCCAATCAGGACGTGCCGTTCGAACAGGTCGTCGAGGCGGTGAATCCGCCGCGCACCCTGGCCCGCAACCCGCTGTTTCAGGTGGTGGTGCACGTGCGGGAACAACTGCCGCAGCGCCAGATGATCGACGCCGACACCGAATTCACGGCACTGGAACCGACGTTCGACATCGCCCAGGCCGATCTGTCGCTGAACTTCCTGGCCGGGGACGGTTCCGGGCGCGACGGCGAGGGGTACCGCGGCTACCTGATCTACCGGCCGGAGCCCTACACCCGGCGCACCGTCGAACGGCTCGGCGGGTGGCTGACCCGGGTGGTGGCGGCGTTCGTCGACACCCCCGACCGTGCGCTCGGCGACGTCGACATCCTCTGCGCCGAGGAGAGGAAACGCATCTCGCAGGAATGGAGCACCGGCGCCCGCGTCGAGGTGCTCGACGCCGATCTGTCGCCCGTGCCGGTCGGCGTGCTCGGCGATCTGTACCTGAGCGGTGGTCCTTTCGAGGCAACGGAGCGCTACCGCACCGGCGACCGTGCCCGCTGGAACGACGACGGCCGACTCGAGATCGTCGCCCGCCGTCCCGCCGCCGGCGACGTCGTCGACGCGGCTCCGCCCGCCGAGGTCGAGTTCGAGGAGCCGCAGACCGACACCGAACGTGCTTTGGCCGCATTGCTTTCCGGGCTGCTCGGCGCCGGAGAGGTGGGCCGCTACGACGACTTCTTCGGGCTCGGCGGTGACAGCGTGCTGGCCGTCCAACTCGCCGCCCGGGCACGCGATGCCGGCCTGGACCTGAGTGCGCGCATGGTCTTCGAGCATCCGCAGCTCGCGCAACTGGCCGCCGCCATCGACAGCGGCACCGGCGCGGCCGATGACCAGCCGGACACCCACCACGCGCCGATGTCGGTGTCGGGGCTTCCCGCCGACGAACTCGCCGCACTGACCGCATCGTGGGGCGCCGGGCAATGACCCAGACCGAGCCGACCCAGACCGAACCCGGCGCCGAGCCGCCCGTCATCGAGGACGTGCTGGCGCTGAGCCCGCTGCAGCAGGGGCTTTTCTCCATGGCGACGCTGTCCGACGGCCGCGACGACGACCCCTACGTCATCGCGATGGCCGCCGACGCCACCGGCCGGCTGGACGCCGACCTGCTCCGCAGGTGCGCGGCGGAGCTGCTGGAGCGGCACGCCAACCTGCGGGCCAGTTTCGTCAAGGGCAACCTCAGCCGTGCCGTACAGGTCATCCCGAAACGGGTCGACATGCCGTGGCGTCATGTCACCGCCGCCGACGACGCCGAACTGGAAGAGATCGAAAAGGACGAGCGCGCTGCGCCGTTCACACTCGAGCGGGGCCCGGTCATCCGTTTCCTGCTCATCGAGGCGCCGCAGCGCTGGCGGTTCGTGGTGACCGCCCACCACATCTTGATCGACGGGTGGTCGCTGCCGTTGTTCATGGGTGAGCTGCTGACCCTGTACCGCGCCGGCGGTGACGTTACGGCGCTGCCGCCGCCGCCACGGCCCTACCGGGACTACATCGGCTGGCTGGCCGGTCGCGACGACGAGTCCGGCCGCGCACTGTGGCGGCGGCATCTGGCCGGTGTCGACGGGCCCACGCTGATGACGCCGGCTCTGACGTCGTCGGCGCCGTCGGGACGGCCCCGGCTCACCGAGGTGATGCTGGACGCCGAGACCACCGGTCGGCTCGCCGAGGCCGCCAGGAGTCGCGGCGTCACGCTCAACACCCTGATCCAGATGTCTTGGACCACCGTGCTTTCGGTCGTCACCGCCCGCACCGACGTGGTGTTCGGCGTGACGGTGTCCGGACGTCCGGGCGAACTCGCCGGCGTCGAGCGCATGGTCGGGTTGTTCATCAACACCGTGCCGCTGCGGGTGCGCCTGGACCCCGGCGCGCCGACCGGCGAGCAGTGCCTGGCCCTGCAGCGCGAAGCAGCTGCGCTGCGCGATCACAGCTACCTGAGCCACTCCGCGCTGCGTGCCCTCGGCGGAATCGGCGAGATGTTCGACACCTTGCTGGTGTATGAGAACTTCCCGCCCGGCGGGCTGGTGGGCCAAACGGAGTTCGAGGCGAACGGCGCGACGTTCGTGCCGTCGGCGCTGGAGAGTCTGTCGCACTTCCCGGTGACCATCGCGGCGCATCTGGCCGACGACCGGCTCACGGTGTTCGTCGAGGCGGTCGACGGCGCGCTCGGCGCGCTGCGGCCGGACGATCTCGGTAGGCGGGTGCTGCACACTGCTGGACGCCTGATCGACTGCTGGGAGCGACCGCTGCGCGCCGCCGGGGTGTTGCTGCCCGCCGAGTACCCCCCCGGGCCGGTGACGCCGGATCCGGCGACTGCCCATAGCATCCACGACAGGTTCACCCGCATCGCCGGCGACCGGCTCGGGTCGGTCGCGCTGACCTGGGAGGCCGGCGGGGACTGCGGCACGCTGACGTATCGGGAACTGGACGAGGCCGCCGACCGGATGGCCGTTGCGCTCATCGCCGCCGGCGTGGGCCCCGAGATCCCGGTCGCGGTGTTGCTGCCGCGTGGGCCCGACTACGTGGTGGCGATGTTCGGCGTGCTCAAGGCCGGCGGGGTGATCGTCCCGCTCGACCCGGCCATGCCCGGCGAACGCATCACCGACATTCTCGAACAGTCCGGCGCGGCGGTGGTGATCGATGATGCGTTCGTCGCCGCGGTGCCCACCGCCGGGCCGCCGGCCGGATACCGACCCGCCCGCGCGTCCGCCGACCAGGCGGCGTACATCGTGTTCACCTCCGGCACCACCGGCAGACCCAAGGGCGTGGTCGGCACGCACGGCGCGGTGCTGGCCTACGCCGAGGACCACGCCGAGCACGTGCTGCGCCCGGCGGCCGAGCGGATCGGTCGTCCGCTGCGCGTGGGTCACGCGTGGTCGTTCACCTTCGACGCCGCCTGGCAGCCGCTCGCGGCGCTGCTCGACGGGCATTCGGTGCACCTCATCGGCGACGAATCCCAGCGTGACGCAGAGGCTTTGGTGTACGGCATCGGCCGCTTCGCCGTCGACATGCTCGACACCACGCCGTCGATGTTCGCCCAACTGCGCGACTTCGGCCTGCTGAGCACCGTTCCGCTCGCGGTGCTGGCCCTCGGAGGGGAGGCGGTGAGTCCCGCGCTGTGGCGGCTGATCGGCGACGAGTGCGTCCGCACCGGAATGACCGCGTTCAATTGTTACGGGCCGACCGAGACCACGGTCGAGGCGGTGGTCGCGCCCATCGACGAGTACCGGAAACCCTCGATCGGCCGGCCGACCCGGAGCATGAGCGCCTACGTGCTCGACGCATGGCTGCGGCCGGTGCCCGACGGCGTCGCGGGGGAGCTGTACCTGTCGGGCCGGCAGCTGACCCGCGGCTACCTGGGCCGTGCCGCCGAAACGGCGGGACGGTTCGTCGCCGACCCGTTCACGCCCGGGGCCCGCATGTACCGCACCGGCGACGTGGTGCGGCGCGGTGCGGACGGCGGCCTGCAGTTCCTCGGCCGTGCCGACGACCAGGTCAAGATTCGCGGCTTCCGCGTCGAACCCGGTGAGATCGCGGCGGTACTGAGCGAGCACCCAGCCGTCACCGACGCACACGTCACCGTCGACCGGCGTGGCGCGCAGGCCAGGCTGACCGCCTACGTCGCCGCAGGGGTGAACCCTCCGGCTCTCGCCGATCTGCGGGCGCTGATGGCCACACGCCTGCCGCGCTACATGGTTCCGCAGCGCGTCGTCGTGCTGTCCGAGCTGCCGCTGACCTCGCACGGCAAGATCGACGAGGCCGCGCTGGCCGGGATCGCGATCGAGGACGCCGTGTCGGCGGCGCCGCAGACGCCGACCGAGACGGCACTGGTCGAACTGCTGTCCGAGGTGCTCGGCGAGGACGGCGTCGACGTCGAGGCCGACTTCTTGGAGACCGGGCTGGACAGCATCGTGGCGCTGACCCTGGTGCAGGCCGCACGCCGCCGCGGGATCGAGATGCGGGCCCGACTGATGCTGGAGTGCAACAACATTCGCGAACTGGCCGCCGCGATAGATGCCTCTGCGCACGACCACGCCCCGGCCCCGGTCACCGACGACCGCTTCGGTGAGGTGATGCCCGCACCGATCATGTCCTGGATGTACGAGTACGGGAACTTCCGCCGGTTCACCCAGAATGTGCTCGTGTCGCTGCCTGCGGATCTGCCGGGGCAGCGTCTGGAGCAGATCGTGCAGGCCCTGCTGGACCGCCACGACATGCTCCGGGCGGTCCTCGACGAGCGCGGCCGGCTGGGGACCCGTGCGCCCGGCGCGGTGTGCGCCGCCGACGTGCTCCACGCGGTGGATGCCGCCGCCGATACCGCGCTGGAGGTCGAAGTGGCTGCCGCACTTGACCGTATCGACCCGGCTTCGGGCTCGATGGTCCAGGCGGTCTGGTTCCGGCAGGGTCCGCCGGTGCTGGCGCTGTGCGTTCACCACCTGGCCACCGACGTGGTGTCGTGGTACGTGCTCCTCGGCGCGCTGGCCCAACTCGATGCCGCGCTGGCTGCCGGGCACCCCGTGGACCAGGCCCACGAGTACACCACCTACCGGGAATGGACGCGGCGACTGCACGAGCGCAGCCGTACCGAGACTGTCGAGCACAGCCGGGAGTACTGGGTCGGGCAACTCGCCGGACCCGACCCGGAGCTCGGCCGGCGCCGGGCCGACCCGCGGCGCGACACCTGGGCCTCGCTGCGCACGACCGACGTCCTCACCGATGCCGCCGTCACCCGGGCCATCCTGGACCGGCTCGACCACGCAGGCCTTCAGATGCGTGATTTCCTGCTCACCGCACTGACTCTCACGCTGGCGTCGTGGCGGATCGAGCGCGGGCAGCCCGCCCACCACGGCACGCTCGTCGCCCTGGAGGGGCACGGCCGGGAGGACGCGCTCGTCGGGGGAGGTGTCGACACCTCCACCACCGTCGGGTGGTTCACGTCGGTGTATCCGGTGCGCCTCGGCGCCGGGGAGGCCGCGATCGACGTGCACACCGCGGGTCGGAATCCGGCCGCGGCCCGCACCCTGCTCCGCGCGGTCGCCCGGCAGCTCGCCGAGGTGCCCGACCGGGGCCTCGACTACGGGTTGCTGCGCTATACGCGGCGCGACGAAGCCCTGGCGGCAATGCCCGACCCGCAGGTCGAGTTCAACTACGTCGGCAGGCACGACCTCAGCGCCGACCAGACTACGCACGCGTGGTCGCTGATCACCGACGAAACCCTCAACGCGCACATGCCGGCCGCCGCCGAGCCGGACCTGCCGCTGCGCTATACGTTCGACGTCATCTCGGTGATCTCCGGCGGCGCCGACGGGCCGCAGCTACGCACCAGCTGGCGCTGGAGCACCGTGCTGTCCGACGCGGCAGAAGTCGACCGGCTCACCGTGCTCTGGCAGCGGGCGGTCACCGCACTCGCAGAGGCGTTATGACGACTCCGCCCACCCCGACCCTCGCCGTCGTCGGCGCCGGCCCGAAGGCGATCGCGGTGGCGGCCAAAGCCGCCGAACTGCGCGCCATGGGCGTCGACGTGCCCGACGTGGTGGCGATCGAGCGCAGCGTCGTGGCCGCCAACTGGCAGTCCGTGGGCGGCTGGACCGACGGTCAGCACCGGCTCGGCACCAGCCCCGAGAAGGACGTCGGCTTCCCGTACCGGTCCTCGCTGGTGCCCCGCCGCAACGCCGAACTCGACGAGCGGATGATGCGGCACAGCTGGCAGTCCTATCTGGTGGCCACCGCACAGTTCGCGGAATGGATCGACCGGGGCCGGCCGGCACCCACCCACGTCGGGTGGAGCCGCTACCTGCGCTGGGTCGCCCACAACATCGGTATGACGGTGATCACCGGTGAGGTGCAACGCATCTCGACCGACGGCCGACGGTGGGAGGTGGTCACGCCGCAGCGCAGCGTGGCTGCCGACGGCGTGATGATCACCGGACCCGGGCAGGCTCAGCGCTCGATACTGCCGCATGACCCGCATGTTCTGTCGATCGCCCAGTTCTGGGAACGCGCGGCCCGGCCGGATCTGATCGTCGCCGAGCGGGTCGCGGTCATCGGAGGGGGCGAGACGGCGGCGTCCATGCTCAACGAGCTTTTCCGGCACCGTGTTTCGACCATCACCGTGATCTCGCCGCAGGTCACCCTGTTCACCCGCGGGGAGAGCTTCTTCGAGAACACGTTGTTCTCCGACCCGACGGATTGGGCCGGCTTGACGGTGACCGAACGGCGCGACGCGCTGGCCCGCACCGACCGTGGCGTGTTCTCGGCTCGGGTGCAGGACGCGCTGCTCGCCGACGACCGGATCCGCCATCTGCGCGGCCGGGTCGCCCACGCCGTCGCACGCGACGAGCGGATCCGCTTGACCCTCAGCTCGAACCGCGGCGGCGAAGCGCTGGAGACCGTGCACGGTTTCGATCTGGTGATCGACGGCTCCGGCGCCGACTCCATGTGGTTCGAGCCGTTGTTCAGCCAGGACGCGCGCGATCTGATCGAGCTGGCGCTGCGCGCCCCGCTGACGGGTGATTCGCTGCAGGAATCCATCGGTCACGACCTGTCGGTGGCCGCGCTGACGCCGAAGTTGTTCCTGCCCGGCCTGTCCGGGCTGATGCAAGGCCCGGGATTTCCGAACCTCAGCTGCCTCGGGCTGCTGTCCGATCGTGTGCTCGGGGCCCACTACGCGGGTGCCGCGCAACCCCCTTCGACGAGGAGAACCGATGAGCACCAACCCGTTCGATGACGACAACGGTGCGTTCTACGTGCTGGTCAACGACGAGGAGCAGTACAGCCTGTGGCCGACCTTCGCCGACGTGCCCGCCGGGTGGCGAATTGTCTTCGGGGAGAGCACCCGTGCCGATTGCCTGGCCTTCGTCGAAGACACCTGGACCGACCTGCGGCCTCGCAGCCTGCGGGAGTCGATGAGCTGACCGCGCAGGCACAGGCCGGAAGGGCCCTCGGGAGTGGCGGCCCGGCCACCCCCAAGGGCCCTCGTGTCAACGCCGGTTACTCGGTGCTGTCCGATCCGCCGGATCCGGAGTCACCGTCGGTACCTGCACCGGCGTCCGACCCGGGTGCGGTTGCCGCCGACTCGTCGTCGTCACCAGCGGCGGGCGCGTCGTCGCCGCCCGATTCGTCGCTCGCCACGTCGTCCGCGCTGTCGGTGTCGCGTCCTCGCCGACAGGTGCGCCGTCGACGTCGTCCCCGTCAGTGTTGACGGCGGGCTCGGTGCCGTCACCGACGTCCTGACCGTCGGTGTCGGTCACCGTGTCCGTGTCGGCGGGTACCTCCGGGGCGCCGGCGTCCTCGGCCTCGGTGGCTGATCCCGACCCGGCCGTGTCGATCGTGAAAGTCGCCGCGTCGTCGGAGAAGGCTGCCGAGGTCGACGACACCTCTGTGGTCGGAGTGCTCGCCGAGGCGTCGGCTTCGGGCTCCGGTTGCGGGCGCTGCAGATTGAGCGCCCGGGCGATCTCCCGCGGCAATTGGACGAAGAGGAAGTCGAGAGTGCCGGTGGGGGAGAACAGGCCGGGGAAGTTCCGGCCGGGGCCGTCGGGCGGGAAAGGACTGTCGGGGTCGTCGACGAAGGCAGGCACGTAGCCGTTGAGGAACGCGTTGAGGATCTTGGCCGGGGCGTTGACGACCTCGCTGGCCAACGTGACCAGATCGCCTGAGAACAGCGCTTCCCGTGCTCGGTCCAGGATCTCGACGGTCTGGAAGATCGCTGTGATCGGCGGTGCGAACAGGGCCCGACCGAGGTTGCCGATCACACCGCGCGACAGCAGGCCAGGACCGTAGCCGGGTCCGGCGGTGCCTTCGTCCATCCACGACGTGCCGAGGATTCGGGCTAGGGGGTGCAACCCGATGGACTCCAGGAAGTCGCCGGGAACGCGGAGGGCATCGAGCAGACCGGCCCTGCCCTCTGAGAGGGCGTCGACCAGGAACCAGTGGTTGATCTGACCGTATGCCGCCAGGAACTGGCCCTGCAGCAGCAAGCCCGCCGCGGTGACGATCGCCTCGGGAAGCTTCGCGAGCGCACCCCACGAAGCCGCCGAGGCGGCCTCGAGTCCCGCGCCGATCCGGGCACCGTAGGTGAACGGGAACTTCAGCGTCTCGGTGAGAAACGGCAGTGGATTGGTCACCGACGAGAACAGGACCTCGATTATCTCGGCGTGCAGCGCGGGGTTACCCAGCGCCTGTCCCAGCGCGGTCGTCTGCGCCACGATGTTGTGTCCCAGCCCACCCGCGGTGGTCAGGGAGTTCGAGATCGTCGTCCCCCACAGCGCCAGGGGGTTTTCGAACGCCGACAACTCGTGAGCCGTCACGTGTGCGTGCGGACGGACGGTCGATGCCGCCGTGTCGAGCGTGGGGGCGACGGCCAGAACGCCGGCGCCGGCGACCGCAACACTCGCCATGAACGCTTTGCTGCGACGGTGGCTCGCTGGAGCGCGCCCGGTGTCGTACACGCATCCCGGCACCGGGACACGACGGTCTTGCTTCACACATTTCCCCTGTCAGCTATGTATTTCCTATGTATCTCCTGTGAGATTGGTGAACGCTAACGGAGGGATGTGACCCTGGCAATAGGTTTGCCTAACCTAAAAGATAATCGATGAGCTGCGGGGTTGTGGGCGAACGGGCGAATGGGCAACGCGGCATGTCTCGCGCACTTCGCCGCAGAGGTTGCGTGAGTCTGCTAGGAGCACCGCCTGGGCACCGGGCGGCTGGGGCACGGGTGGGCGGAGAATCGTTGCTACGAATCTGCTGACGTCGTACGGCGAGAGATTGCTGAAGCCGGTTACTGACGGAGACGGGCTCAGGTGGCCTGCGAAGCGACGTCCATGTCGAACACCCGGGCGTGCAGGACGGTGCGATTGCGCAGGGCGGCCCGCACCGCGCGGTGCAGTCCATCTTCGAGGTAGACGTTGCCGCGCCACTTGACCGCGTGCGGGAACAAATCGCCGTAGAACGTCGAGTCCTCGGACAGCAGCCGGTCGAGCGCCAGCACCGTGGTCGTCATGACGAGTTCGTCGAGCCGGATCTGCCGGGGCGGGATCTGGGCCCACTGTCGGTGCGACAGACCGTGGTCAGGGTAGGGCCTGCCATCGCGAACCCCTTTGAAGATCATCGACGCGCCTTTGCTGCCCATTGCCCCCGTGATTGTTGCCTGGTTCGTTAGGTTAGCCTGCCTCCGACGACCGTGTCGCCCGGCCGCTCGACCGACCCGCATCCGGGGTCCGCCGTAAAATGAACGCGACCGGTACGTGACTTCTTCAGGTGGGTGAACAAATGGGCAGCGCCGACGAACGTCGTTTCGAGGTTCTCCGGGCCATCGTCGCCGATTTCGTCGCCACGAAGGAGCCGATCGGATCCAAGGCTCTCGTGGAACGTCATAACCTCGGCGTATCGAGCGCAACCGTGCGCAACGACATGGCTGTTCTGGAGGCCGAGGGGTACATCACCCAGCCGCACACCAGCTCGGGGCGGGTGCCTACCGAGAAGGGCTACCGCGAGTTCGTCGACCGGCTCGAGGACGTCAAACCGATGTCGGGGGCGGAGCGGAGAGCGATCCTGCAGTTCCTCGAGTCCAGTGTCGACCTCGACGATGTGCTGCGCCGGGCGGTGCGGCTGCTCGCGCAACTGACCCGTCAGGTCGCGGTCGTCCAGTACCCGACCCTGACCACGTCCTCGGTGCGGCGTCTGGAGGTCGTGGCGCTGACGCCGGCGCGGCTGCTGCTGGTCGTGATCACCGACACCGGCCGCGTCGATCAGCGCATCGTCGAACTCGGCGACGCGATCGACGACGCGCAGCTGTCGCGGCTGCGCGACCTGCTGGGCCAGGCCCTCGAAGGCAAGCCCCTGACGGCGGCCTCGATCGCGGTGTCGGACCTGGCGTCTAACCTCAACGAGCACGACGGCCTGGGTAACGCAGTCGGCAGAGCCGCAACCGTGCTCGTCGAGACCTTGGTCGAACATACCGAGGAGCGGCTGCTGCTGGGTGGCACGGCGAACCTGACGCGTAACACCGCCGACTTCGGTGGCTCGTTGCGGTCGGTGCTCGAGGCGCTGGAGGAGCAGGTGGTGGTGCTGCGCCTGCTGGCCAAACAGCAGGAGGCGGGCAAGGTGACCGTGCGCATCGGTCACGAGACCGAGGCCGAGGAGATGGCGGGAACCTCGGTGATCAGCACGGCGTACGGCAGCGCGGGCAAGGTGTTCGGCGGCATGGGTGTGTTGGGTCCCACACGGATGGACTATCCGGGAACCATCGCCAACGTCGCCGCAGTTGCTCTCTATATTGGCGAAGTCTTAGGAAACCGCTGACCGCGCGCCCTGAACGGGTTTACGCGGATCGGTGGGGTGGGAAAGGTTGAGCGTGGCACGCGACTATTACGGGTTGCTCGGAGTGAGCAAGGGCGCGAGTGATTCGGAGATCAAACGCGCCTATCGCAGGCTCGCCCGCGAACTGCACCCGGACGTCAATCCGGACGAAGGCGCCCAGGCCCGCTTCCAGGAGATCAGCGCCGCCTACGAGGTCCTCAGTGATCCGGAGAAGCGGCGCATCGTCGATCTCGGCGGCGACCCGCTGGAATCCGCGTCGGCCGGCGGCGGCGGGTTCTCCGGGTTCGGTGGTCTCGGCGACGTCTTCGAGGCGTTCTTCGGCGGCGGCGCCACCTCACGCGGACCGGTCGGTCGCGTCCGGCCCGGCTCCGATTCGCTGCTGCGGATGCGCCTCGACCTTGAGGAGTGCGCGACGGGCGTGACCAAGCAGGTCACCGTCGACACCGCCATCCTGTGCGACCTCTGCCACGGCAAGGGCACCCACGGCGACTCCTCCCCGATCACGTGCGACACGTGCGGCGGACGCGGGGAGATCCAGACCGTGCAGCGCTCGCTGCTGGGTCAGGTGATGACCTCACGGCCGTGCCCGGTGTGCGGTGGGGTCGGCGAGGTTATCCCGGACCCGTGCAACCGGTGTTCCGGTGACGGACGGGTGCGGGCCCGCCGCGAGATCAGCGTCAAGATCCCCGCCGGTGTCGGCGACGGCATGCGGGTGCGGCTGGCCGCCCAGGGTGAGGTCGGGCCGGGCGGGGGTCCGGCCGGCGACCTCTACGTCGAGGTGCACGAGAAGCCCCACCCGGTGTTCGTCCGTGACGGTGACGACCTGCATTTCACGGTGTCGGTGCCGATGGTCGACGCCGCACTCGGTACGACGGTCACCGTCGACGCGATCCTCGACGGCCCCACCGAGATCACCATTGCCGCGGGCACCCAGCCCGGGTCAGTGACCACGCTTCGCGGACACGGTATGCCGCACCTGCGCTCCGGGGTGCGCGGCGACCTACACGCCCACATCGACGTGGTCGTGCCGTCCCGGCTCGACCATGAGGACATCGAACTGTTGCGCGCGTTCAGGGAACGCACCAAGGACAAGGCGGAGGTGCGCTCGGCCCAGAACGGCAGTGCCTCCTCGCACGGCGGCGGGCTGTTCTCGCGTCTACGTGAGACGTTCACCGGCCGCTGATCCCGCGCCGCCGTCCCGATGCGCAGTCTCTTCTACGTCGACGTCGTTCCCGCCCCAGGCGACCTCGCCATCGTTGACGGCGAAGAGGGACATCACGCCGCCACCGTCTGCCGGACCCGGGCGGGGGAGGAGCTCGACCTCGCCGACGGCGCCGGGGCGATCGCGCACTGCATCGTCGAGGACGTCGCCAAAGGACGGCTGACGGCCAGGGTGCTGGACCGCCGCGTCGCCCCGCCTGCGGCGCCGGCGGTCACGGTGGTGCAGGCCCTGCCCAAATCCGACCGCTCGGAGCTGGCCGTCGAGCTGGCCACCGAGGCCGGGGCGGACGCGTTCCTCGCCTGGCAGGCGTCGCGCTGCGTGGCGCGATGGGACGGCGCCGCGAAGGTGGACAAGGGGTTACGACGCTGGCGCGCGGTGGCCCGATCGGCGGCCAGGCAGTCGCGCCGACCCCGCATCCCCGCGGTCGACGGCGTGGTGTCCACCCGCGACCTGGTCGCGTCGGTGCGCAACGCCGCACCCGGCACGGTGCTGTTGCTGCACGAGTCTGCCACCCGATCCTTCGCCGAAATGCCGGTGGCTCAAGCGGATTCACTGACCCTGATCGTCGGCCCGGAAGGCGGGGTCGCCGACGACGAGCTGGCCGCGCTCACCGCGGCCGGTGCGGTCGCCGTGCGGCTCGGCCCCACGGTGCTGCGCACCTCCACGGCCGCCGCGGTCGCGCTGGGCGCGCTGGGCGCGCTGACCGGCCGCTGGTCCTAGACACCCCCCGGGGGGTAGTCGTCCGCCCGGAATTTAGATAGGTTAGCCTTCCCTCTGACTGTAAGGGCCTGAGGGCTGCGCCGATCTCGAAGGACTCCCGATTCTCACCCGTCTGACCAGAGCGTGGATACCGCTCGTATTGGTGATCGTCCTCGTGGTCGGAGCTTTCTCGGTGTGGCGGATCCGCAACATCTTCGGCTCGCACCAACTGCCCACCTATGCGGGGAACATGTCCGAGGAGGCCAACCGCTCCGACCCGAAGATCGTCCGCTACGAGATCTTCGGTGAGCCCGGGGCCACCGCCGACATCAACTACATCGACGACCAGGGCGATCCGAATCAGGTCGTCGGTGCCGCGCTGCCGTGGTCGATCGAGGTCGAGACGAACTCCCCGGCCATGGTCGGCAACGTGGTGGCCCAGGGTGACGGTGACTTCATCGGCTGCCGCATCCTGGCCGACGACATCGTCAAAGACGAACGGACCGCCTACAACGTGACCGCCTACGTCTACTGCTTCACGAAGTCGGCATGAGAGCGTCGGCCCACCCCGGTCGGTCCCTGCAGGACCCGACGCCCGTTGCCCGCTGGATCCGCCGGCTCGCGGTCCCGATCATCCTGGGCTGGGTGCTTCTGGTCGCGGCGCTGAACCTGCTGGTGCCGCAGCTGGAGGTGGTGGCCGCCCAGAACGCGGTGTCGATGAGCCCGAGCGATGCGCCGGCGATGAAGGCCATGTCGGACATGGGCCGGCTCTTCGGCGAATCGGACTCCGACTCCATCGCGATGGTGGTGCTCGAGGGCGACCAGCCGCTCGGCGACGATGCGCACGCCTACTACGACCGGCTCATCGAAAAGCTGGAAGCCGCACCGGATCACGTCCGCAACATCCAGGACATGTGGGGTGACCCGCTCACCGAGGCCGCCGCGCAGAGCACCGACGGCCACGCCGCGTACGTCGCGCTGAACCTGGCCGGCAACATGGGCGAGACGAAGTCCAACGAGTCGGTCGCGGCCGTGCGCGAGATCGTCGCCGAATCGCCTCCGCCGCCCGGCGTGCAGGTGCACGTGACCGGCCCCGCGGCATTGACCGCCGACGTCAACATCGCCGGCGAGAGCAGCATGGCGCTGATCCTGCTCGTCACGTTCGCAGTGATCATCGTGCTGCTGCTGTTCTTCTACCGCTCGGTGGCCACCGTGGTGCTGCTGCTGATCATGGTCGGCGTTCAGATGTCGGTCGCGCGCGGCGTGGTGGCGGCGCTGGGCCACTTCCAGATCATCGGGCTCTCCACGTTCGCGGTGAACCTGCTGATCTCGTTGGCCGTGGCGGCCGGCACCGATTACGCGATCTTCCTGGTGGGCCGCTACCAGGAGGCCCGTGCGTCGGGGGCGAGCCCCGAAGCGGCCTACTACGAGATGTTCGGTGGCACCGCGCACGTGGTGCTCGGGTCCGGTCTGACCATCGCCGGCGCGATGTACTGCCTGTCCTTCACCCGGATGCCGTATTTCCAGAGTATGGGTGTGCCGTGCGCGGTCGGCATCCTCGCCGGTGTCGCGGTCGCGCTCACCCTGGGACCGGCCATCGTCACCGTCGGCAGCCGCTTCGGGCTGCTCGAACCCAAGCGCGCCATGCGGATCCGGGCGTGGCGGCGGGTCGGTGCAACCGTGGTCCGTTGGCCCGGGCCGATTCTGGTGGCGTCCCTTGCGCTGGCGCTGATCGGGTTGGCCGCGCTGCCCGGCTACCAGACCAGCTACGACGACACCCGCTACATCCCCGAGTCCATCCCGGCCAACGCCGGTCTGCAGGCGGCCACCAAGTACTTCTCGCTCTCACGGATGAGCCCCGAGGTGCTCATCGTCGAAGCCGACCGCGACCTGCGGAACCCGTCGGATTTCCTGATCCTCGACCGGCTCGCCAAACGCGTTTTCAACGTCGAAGGGGTGGCCCGGGTACAGGCCCCGAGCCGGCCCGACGGGGCGCCCATCGCACACACGTCGATCCCGTTCCTGATCAGCATGCAGGGGGTCGGCCAGCAGCAGAACATGAAGCTGATGAAGGACCGCATCGCCGACATGCGCGTCCAGGCCGACGACATCGGCGAGACCATCGCGACGATGAAAAAGATGTACGGCCTGATGACGAAGTTCTCGAACATCACCACCGTGATGATCGACGACATGACGGACATGCGCGACACCGTCCACCAGTTGCGTGACATGGTCGCCAACTTCGACGACCAGTTCCGGCCCATCCGCAACTACTTCTACTGGGAACCGCACTGTTACAACATCCCGTTGTGCTGGTCGTTTCGGTCGCTGTTCGACTCCATGGACGGCATCGGCACGATGACCGACACCTTCGACAAGGCCGTTCTGAACATGGACGAGATGAAGGCATTGCTGCCGGAGATGCTCGCCACGTTCCCGCCGATGATCGAGACCATGGAGAGCATGCGCCAGATGATGCTGGCGACGTACGCCACCATGGGCGGCTTCTACGACCAGATGGACGAGTTGACCCGCGACTCCACCGAAATGGGCAAGGCATTCGACGCCGCGAAGAACGACGACTCGTTCTACCTGCCGCCCGAGGTGTTCGAGAACGAGGACTTCAAGCGGGCGATGGAGAGCTTCTTCTCGCCCGACGGCAAGACCGTGCGGATGCTGATCGCTCACCGCGGCAACCCCACCACCGAGGAGGCGCTGCAGCGCGTCGAGCCGATCAAGATCGCGGCGATCGAGGCGCTCAAGGGCACCCCGCTGGAGAACGCGACGATCCAGCTCGGAGGCACCGCCGCGACGTTCAAGGACATGTCCGACGGCTCCCGCTACGACCTGCTGATCGCGGTGATCTCGGCGCTGTGTCTGGTGCTGATGATCATGCTGGTGCTGACCCGCAGTCTGGTCGCCGCGCTGGTGATCGTGGGGACCGTGACGCTGTCGCTGGGCGCGTCGTTCGGCATCTCGATCCTGATCTGGCAGCACATCGTCGGCATCGAACTGCACTGGATGGTGCTGGCCCTGTCGATCATCGCGCTGATCGCCGTCGGTTCGGACTACAACCTGCTGCTGGTGTCCCGGTTCAAGGAGGAGATCCCGGCAGGGATCAAGACCGGCATTATCCGTGCGATCGGCGGCACCGGCAGCGTCGTCACGGTCGCCGGGGTGGTGTTCGCTCTGACCATGGCATCGATGGTGGTCAGCGATCTGCGGGTGATGGCGCAGGTCGGCACCACGATCGGCCTGGGCCTGCTGTTCGACACGTTCATCGTGCGGGCGTTCATGATGCCCTCGATCGCGACGCTGCTGGGACGCTGGTTCTGGTGGCCCCTGGTGGTTCGGTCCCGCCCCCCGCGCGAACGCCTCAGCTCATAAGCATTGGGCGCTCGCCGGGGGCGGCGCTAAACTGGGGTTTCCCATACCCGACCCAGGAAGCAGGCAGAAAACCTCACGTGGCGCCCCGCGAGAACGCAAGCTCGGCCGCATCTGAATCGTCTTCTGGATCGCTGGTCCGCAGTAGCATCACAGTTCCGCCCGATTACGTCATGGGCCTCCTGGGATCCTCCGACGAGAACCTGCGCGAACTCGAAGAGCTATTGTCCGCCGAGATCCACGTTCGCGGCAACGACATCACCCTGTCCGGTGAGCCCGCCGACGTCGCGCTCGCCGAGCGCGTCATCTCCGAGCTGGTCGAGGTGGTCGGCGCGGGGCAGCGGCTGACGCCGGACGCGGTGCGGCGCGGTGTCGGGATGCTGACCGGCACTGGCGACGAATCGCCCGCCGAGGTGCTGACGCTCGACATCCTGTCCCGGCGCGGCAAGACGATCCGGCCCAAGACGCTCAACCAGAAACGCTACGTCGACGCCATCGACGCCAAGACGATCGTGTTCGGTATCGGCCCGGCCGGCACCGGCAAGACGTATCTGGCGATGGCCAAGGCCGTCAGCGCACTGCAGAGCAAGCAGGTCAGCCGGATCATCCTGACCCGCCCGGCGGTGGAAGCCGGTGAGCGCCTTGGCTTCCTGCCGGGCACGCTGTACGAGAAGATCGACCCTTACCTGCGGCCGCTCTACGACGCGCTGCACGACATGATGGATCCCGAACTGATCCCGAAGCTGATGAGCGCCGGGGTGATCGAGGTGGCTCCGCTGGCATTTATGCGTGGCCGGACGTTAAACGATGCGTTCATCATCTTAGACGAAGCGCAGAACACCACCGCCGAACAGATGAAGATGTTCCTGACGCGGTTGGGTTTCGGCTCGAAAATCGTTGTGACAGGCGATATCACGCAGGTCGACCTGCCCGGCGGTGCGGCGTCCGGCCTCCACGCTGCGATGCGTATCCTCGACGGCATCGACGACATCCACTTCGCCGAACTCACCAGCGCCGACGTGGTGCGGCACCGGCTGGTGTCCGAGATCGTGGACGCCTACGCGAAATACGAGGAACCCACCCTGATGAACCGGGCGCAGCGGCGTTCGTCCGGCTCCGGACGTCCGCGGCGGTAACGACTTTCATGAGTATCGAGGTCTCGAACGAATCCGGTGTCGATGTCTCCGAAGAGGAGCTCATCAGCGTCGCCCGGTTCGTGATCCGCAAGATGGACGTCAACCCCGCCGCGGAACTGTCGATGGTGCTGCTCGACACCGCGGCCATGGCCGATCTGCACATGCGTTGGATGGATCTGCCGGGGCCCACCGACGTGATGAGCTTCCCGATGGACGAGCTGGAACCCGGGGGGCGGCCGGACGCGCCCGAACCCGGTCCCTCGATGCTCGGTGACATCGTGCTGTGCCCGGAGTTCGCCGCCAAGCAGGCCGCCGACGCGGGCCACACGCTCGGTCAGGAACTCGCCCTGCTGACCGTGCACGGAGTGCTTCACCTGCTCGGCTACGACCACGCCGAACCCGACGAGGAAAAAGAGATGTTCGCGCTGCAGCGCCAACTGCTCGAGGAGTGGGTCGCCGACCAGGTGCAGGCGTATCACCAGGACCGGCAGACCGAGAAAGACCGCCGGCTGCTGGACAAGTCGCGCTACTTCGACGATGTGAACTACGGCGACGATGTGAACTACGGCGACGATGTGAACTACGGCGCCGACGTGAACCCCGGCGACACTCCGTGAGCCCGGCCGGCCAACTGATCAGCGCCATCGTGCTGATCTTTCTGGGCGGACTGTTCGCTGCGATGGACGCGGCGCTGAGCACGGTGTCGATGGCCCGTGTCGAGGAGCTGGTCCGCGAGGAACGGCCGGGTGCGGTGCGCCTGGCCCGGGTGATGGCCGAGCGGCCGCGCTACATCAACCTCATCGTGCTGCTGCGCATCACCTGTGAGGTGAGTGCGACGGTGCTGCTGGCGGCGTTCCTCGACGGAACCCTGGGCGTGACCTGGGGGCTGGTGGCTGCGGCGGCGATCATGGCGGTCATCAGCTTCGTCGCGGTGGGGGTCGGCCCCCGGACACTGGGCCGGCAGAACGCCTACACCATCGCGTTGATGACGGCGCTTCCGCTGCAGGCGATCTCGGTGCTGCTGTTGCCGGTGAGCCGGTTGCTGGTGTTGATCGGTAACGCGCTGACCCCCGGCCGCGGCTTCCGCAACGGCCCGTTCGCCTCCGAGATCGAGCTGCGCGAGGTCGTCGACCTGGCCCAGCAGCGCGGTGTGGTGGCCGACGACGAGCGCCGGATGATCCAGTCGGTGTTCGAACTCGGCGACACCCCGGCCCGCGAGGTGATGGTCCCGCGCACCGAGATGGTGTGGATCGAGAGCGAGAAGACCGCGGGCCAGGCCACCTCGCTGGCGGTGCGCAGCGGCCACTCGCGCATCCCTGTGATCGGTGAGAACGTCGACGACGTCGTCGGGGTGGTCTACCTCAAGGACCTGGTGCAGCGCACCTATTACTCGACCAACCGCGGCCGTGACACGCCGGTCTCGGAGGTGATGCGCAAGCCCACCTTCGTGCCGGACTCCAAGCCGCTCGACGAGTTGCTGCGCGAGATGCAGCGCGACCGCGTCCACATGGTGCTGCTGGTCGACGAATACGGTGCGATCGCCGGGCTGGTGACGATCGAGGACGTGCTGGAGGAAATCGTCGGGGAGATCGCCGACGAGTACGACACCGACGAGGTCGCCCCGGTCGAGGACCTCGGCGACGGGCAGTATCGGGTGTCAGCCCGCCTGTCGATCGAAGACCTCGGCGAGCTCTACGACCTGGAGTTCGACGAGAACCTCGACGTCGACACCGTCGGCGGGTTGGTCGCCCTGGAACTGGGCCGCGTCCCGCTGCCGGGCGCCGAGGTGACCTGGGACGGGCTGCGACTTCGGGCCGAGGGCGGGCCGGACCCGCGCGGCCGGGTGCGGGTGGGCACCGTATTGGTCAGTCCTGTCGAAGCACAGCCGGAGAACGCGGAAGGACACGAATGAGCGCGCTCGAACCCGAGGACGCCAAGCTGGTGGTGCTGGCCCGGGGTGCGATGGGCCGGGCCGAGGCGGGCAGCGGGGCCGCGGTACGCGACGCCGACGGCCGCACCTACGCCGGAGCGCCCGTCGCCCTCGACTCCCTGCGCCTGACGGCTCTGCAGGCGGCCGTCGCGGCGGCGGTGTCCAGCGGCGCCACCGGGCTGGAAGCCGCCGTGCTGGTGGGTGGTTCGGCCGACGACGCCGGAGTGGCCGCCGTCCGTGAGCTGTCCTGCGGTGCCGCTGTCATCGTCACCGACCGCGCGGGTAATCCGCTGTGACGGCCGACGCCGAATTCCGGTCCGGCTTCGTCTGTTTCGTTGGAAGACCCAACACCGGCAAGTCCACTCTGACCAACGCGCTCGTCGGCACCAAGGTCGCGATCACGTCGAACCGGCCGCAGACCACCCGGCACACCATCCGCGGCATCGTGCACCGCGACGAGTTCCAGATCGTGCTCGTCGACACCCCCGGTCTGCACCGTCCCCGCACACTGCTCGGTCAGCGGCTCAACGATCTGGTCAAGGACACCTATTCCGAGGTGGACGTCATCGGGCTCTGCATCCCGGCCGACGAAAAGATCGGTCCTGGTGACCGCTGGATCTACGAGCAGATCCGCGCCGTCGCCCCCAAGACCACGTTGGTGGCGATCGTGACCAAGATCGACAAGGTGTCCAAGGACCGCATCGCCGAGCAGCTGCTCGCGGTCAGTGAACTGGTCGGGCCGGACACCGAGATCGTCCCCGTCTCAGCGACTTCGGGAACACAGCTCGATGTGCTCACCGATGTGCTCGCCGCGCAGTTGCCTGCAGGCCCGGCGTTCTATCCCGACGGTGAGCTCACCGATGAACCCGAGGAAGTGCTGATGGCCGAACTCATCCGGGAGGCCGCGCTGGAGGGGGTGCGCGACGAGCTGCCGCACTCGCTGGCGGTGGTGATCGAGGAGGTCGAGCGCAGACCGGGCCGCCCGGAGGACGATCCGCTCATGGACGTGCACGCCATTCTCTACGTCGAACGCGACAGTCAGAAGGGCATCGTGATCGGTAAGGGCGGGGCCCGGCTGCGCGAGGTCGGCACGGCCGCGCGCACTCAGATCGAGAAGCTGCTCGGCACCAAGGTCTTTCTCGATCTGCGCGTCAAGATCGCGAAGAACTGGCAGCGCGATCCCAAACAGCTTGGCAGGCTTGGCTTTTAGCTAGCGAGGCTGGCCGTACACCGCGACCACCACGGTGCGGTCCAGGCTGTTCTCCGACCACACCCCGATCTCGGTGTTTGCGCAATTGCTCATGATCGCCATGTAGTCGGGCCGGTAGTACCACTGGTTGAGGATCTCGATGCCGCTGATCGCCAGTGCCGGGTTGATCGCGACGGTTTCGGCGGCGGTGCCGACGAACCCGGCACGGTTGGCGCGGTCCTGCACGGTGGATCCGTCGGAACCGATGTCGCCGCTCAGTGCCCGGTTGCGCAGGACGTCGTTGGTGTGCCACTGCGCGGCCAACTGCAGCTGCGGGTTGATCTTGATCTCGGTGCCGCAGTTGTTGTTCTTCTGGATCGTGTAGACGTTGACGACGACGCTCTCGTTGAGGCGCCGGTTGTCGGCCTGGGCCACGGGCATCGCCGCCACGGCCGCGCCGACCACCACGAGGGCGGGCAGCGCGCGCGCGAGCCTGCAGACGATCACAGAGCGCAGGTTACGCGACCTGACCGGTGACCGGGTCCGGAGCCGCGATTTTCGGTGTCTCCGCCGGGGCTTGGGGCGTCCACCAGTCCTCTGGCTGATGAGCGGCCCAGCCGTTGAGGGCCTCCAGCGCGGCGGCCAGCGACACCAGAAGCGGTTCGCTGTTGGCCGGGCCCATCAACTGCACCCCGATCGGCAGGCCGTCGGAGGTGAAGCCGGCGGGCACGTTGATCGACGGCCAGCCCAACAGGTTCCACGGCCACGTCACCGGGCACGCCTTGATCATCGTCCGGTCGGTGCCCAGGCCGCCGAGGCCGTCGAACGTGTGCACTTTCGGCGGCGGCAGCGCGGTGGTCGGGGCCAGGACGACATCGGCGAGGTTGAAGATCCAGCCGATGTGCTGTTGGGTCTGTGCTTCCCGGGCGCGGGCCTTGCGCAGCACGTTCTGCGACAGCAGCCAGCCCATCCGCGCGTTGGAGCGGGTGCGTCCGTCCCACCGCACGCCCTGACCCATGCGATCCATCCACTCCGGAATGCCGGATGTCGAGCGGGCGAGGAAGTTCCACGACATCCGCAGGTTGTAGTCGGGGTCGGCGGCGACGATGGTGTGACCCAGCTGGGTGAGTTGGTCGGCGACGGTGTCGAGCGCGGCACCGATCTCCGGGTGCAGAGCCGCGCGGAACACCGTGAACGGGAACTTCGTGGACTTTGCGATACGCAGCGGTCCGGGCGCCCGTGAGACGTAGTCCGATACCCGCACCGGAGGCGGGGTGTGCAGGTCGCCGGGCGCATTGCCCGAGGCGGCATCGAGCAGCAGCGCGGCGTCGGAGACGGTGCGCGCGAGCACCCCGTTGACGGTGATCCCGTTGAACGCCTCGGCCAACGGCGACGTCGAGATGCGTCCGCGTTGAGGTTTGATGCCGACCAGGTGCGTCCACGCCGCGGGGATCCGGACGCTGCCGGCGCCGTCGGAACCGATCGCGGCGGCGACCAGACCGGCCGCCACCGCCGCGGCGCTGCCACCCGACGAGCCGCCCGGGGTGTGCTCCCGTGACCACGGATTGCGGGTGTGTCCGAATGCCGGCCCGCTGGTGAACGGCCACTGGCCTAGTTCGCAGGTGTTGGTCTTACCGACGATCACCGCGCCGGCGGCGCGCAGCCGGCGCACCACCTCCGCGTCGGCCGCGGCGGGACGGACCTCGCCGTCGGCGCCGAACCGGGTCGGCACGCCGGCCACGTCGACGTCGTCCTTGACCGCGATCGGAATGCCGAGGAGCGGATACCGCGACAGGTCCACGCCGGCCGCACGGGTGCGGTCGGCTTCGGCCGCGTCGGCCAGCGCCTGCTGGGCCAGCACCACCCGGAACGCGTTCAGAGTGGGCTGGCTCGCCTCGATGGCCTCCAGCGAGCGGGTCACCAGGTCGACCGAGGTGGCGGTGCCGCTGGCGAGCTGGAACAACTGGTTGCCAAGGGTGGGGAAGCGGCGCCGGGAAGCAGTGGAGACGGGGCGGGAAGGGCTGGAGGAATCGGTGTCGGCCATCACGTACGAGAATATCGGCGCTGCGAACCGGAAATCGTCCCCCGGCAGTGGGAGACTGGGCCGATGCGTCTGTACCGGGACCGGGCGGTGGTGCTGCGTCAGCACAAGCTCGGCGAAGCCGACCGGATCGTGAGTCTGCTCACTCGCGATCACGGTCTGGTGCGGGCGGTGGCCAAGGGCGTGCGGCGCACCCGCAGCAAGTTCGGTGCGCGGCTGGAACCGTTCGCGCACATCGATGTTCAGCTGCACCCGGGCCGGAATCTGGACATCGTCACCCAGGTCCAGGCCATCGACGCGTTCGCCTCCGACATCGTCAGCGACTACGGCCGCTACACCTGTGCCTGCGCGATGCTGGAGACCGCCGAGCGGATCGCGGGGGAGGAGCGCGCCCCGGTGCCGGCGCTGCACAGGCTCACCGTGTCCGCGCTGCGCGCGGTGGCCGACGCCACCCGTCCCCGCGAACTCGTCCTCGACGCCTATCTGCTGCGCGCGATGGGGGTCGCGGGGTGGGCGCCGGCGTTGACCGAGTGCGCGCGGTGCGCGGCTCCGGGCCCGCACCGGGCGTTCCATGTCGGCGCGGGCGGAAGCGTGTGTGTGCACTGCCGGCCGTCCGGGTCGGTGACCCCGCCCCAGGGCGTGCTGGATCTGATGGCCGCGCTCTACGAAGGCGACTGGGAGCACGCGCAGATCTCCACCCCGGCGCACCGCAGTCAGGCCAGCGGGTTGGTGGCCGCCCATCTGCAATGGCATCTGGAACGGCAGTTGCGGACTTTGCCCCTGGTGGAGCGTGTCTACCGGGCAGAGCGGATGGCTGCCGGCGGCATCAGGCAGGATGTTGCGCATGGCAACCAAGCGGAAGAAGGGCTACCCGCAGCTGCCCCCGGCGCCTGACGACTATCCGACCTTCCCGGACAAGTCGACCTGGCCGGTCGTCTTCCCCGAGCTGCCCCCGCACACCAACGGCAAATTCGCCCGGCCGCCGCAGCACACCTCCAAGGAGGCCGCGCCGCAGATCCCGGCCGGTCAGGTGCCCAACCACGTCGCCGTCGTGATGGACGGCAACGGACGCTGGGCCACCCAGCGCGGTCTGGGGCGCACCGAGGGCCACAAGATGGGCGAGGCGGTGCTGATCGACATCACCTGCGGGGCGATCGAGATCGGCATCAAGCACCTCACCGTGTACGCGTTCTCCACCGAGAACTGGAAGCGCAGCACCGAAGAGGTCCGCTTCCTGATGGGGTTCAACCGGGAAGTGGTGCGCCGCCGCCGCGAGAACCTCAACGACATGGGTGTGCGGATGCGCTGGGTGGGATCGCGGCCCCGAATGTGGCGCAGCGTGATCAAGGAGTTCGACATCGCCGAGCAGATGACCGTCGACAACGACGTCATCACGATCAACTACTGCGTCAACTACGGGGGCCGCACCGAGATCGTCGAGGCGGCGCGCGAACTCGCGCAAGAGGCCGTCGACGGCAGGATCAACCCGGCCCGGATCAGCGAGGCCGCGTTCGCCAAGCACCTGCACCGGGCCGACATCCCCGACGTCGACCTGTTCATCCGCACCTCCGGTGAGCAGCGGGCCAGCAACTTCCTGCTGTGGCAGGCCGCCTACGCCGAATACGTCTTCCAGGACAAGCTGTGGCCGGACTACGACCGCCGCGACCTGTGGGCGGCGTGCGAGGAGTACGTCAACCGCAACCGGCGCTTCGGGCGCGCCTAGGAGCCTGATGGAACTGTCGGAGCGCCTGGCGGTCGTGCTGGCCGAGATCCTGCCCGTGACCCGCGAGGACGACGGCGCGCTGACGGTGCAGCACGACGGGACGTTCGCGTCGTTGCGGGTGGTCACCATCGCCAAGGACCTCGACCTGGTGGCGCTGACCCAGGTGCTGGCGTGGGACCTGCCGCTGGACAACAAGATTCGCGCCAAGGTGGCCAAGCATGCGCACGACACGCTGCTGGGCACGGTGTCTCTGGTCGAGAAGATCGGCGCTGCGCGGGGCAACGCCAAGAAGACCGGTGATGTGCTGTTGCGCTACAACTTTCCGGCCGCCGGACTCACTGACGACGCGCTGCGGACGCTGGTGCTGATGGTGCTGTCCACCGGGAGCGACGTGCGACAGGCTCTGACGGGCTAGGGTCGCGGACATGCGCATCGCCATGATCGTCGTCGGTGTCGTCGTCGCGCTGTTCGGCCTGCTGTTCGCCCTGCAGGGGTTCGGCGCGGTGCAGGGGAGCCCGATGAGCAGCACCACGACATGGTCTGTACTCGGACCGATCATCGCGATCGGCGGTGTCCTCATCGCCGTTGCCGGCGCGCGACGGAAGCGGCGTTAGTTCTCGTCTGCGCAGTCGCTGCAGACCCCGAAGATCTCGATGGTGTGGCTGACGTCGGAGAAGCCGTGCTCGCGGGCGACCTCGGCGGCCCACGTCTCGACCTGACCGCCCTGGATCTCGACGGTCGAACCGCAGGCGCGGCAGACCAGGTGATGGTGGTGGTGCTCGGAGCAGCGCCGGTACACCGATTCGCCGGTGTCGGTGCGCAGCGTGTCGACCGCGCCGGCCGCCGCCATCTGCTGCAGCGTGCGGTACACCGTGGTCAAACCTATGCCCTCGCCGCGGCGGCGGAGCTCGTCGTGAAGTTCCTGGGCGGAGCGGAAGTCGTCGATGTTCTCCAGCAGTGCCGAGATGGCGGCGCGCTGCCGGGTGGAGCGGATCACGCCCGTCATTGCGGCTCCTCGGCGGTGTGCGAGACCGCGGCGACCACAATCTCGGCCAGGTGATCGTCGACCAGTCGGTACAACACTTCCCGTCCCGACCGGGAGCCCTCCACCACGCCGGCCGACTTCAGGATGCGAAGGTGCTGGCTGACCAGGGGCTGCGGCACGTCCAGCGCGTCGACCAGTTCGTGGACGCAGCGCGCCTCTTCACGCAGCTGCAGCACGATGGCGATGCGTACAGGTGCGGCCAGGGCGCGCAGCAGATCCCCGGCCGAGTCGAGGACCGCACGGGCCGGCATCTCGGCCGGCGGGGTCCCGGCATGGATGTGCACGTCGGGCACACCTGCCGTAGTGGAAACGGTTTTCATTAGGTGTCACGATACATGCACGACCGCGCATGTCAATGGGGGATGTGACGCGGGCGTCACCGGTGACCTCGCTACGCTGTCAATCCGTGGCTCCGTCTTCGATCATCGACACCGTTGCGAACCTGGCCAAGCGGCGCGGGCTGGTGTTCCAGTCCGGCGAGATCTACGGCGGCACCAAGTCCGCCTGGGATTACGGGCCGCTGGGCGTCGAGCTCAAGGAGAACATCAAGCGGCAGTGGTGGAAGTCGGTGGTCACCGGCCGCGACGACGTCGTCGGCCTGGACAGCGCGATCATCCTGCCGCGTCAGGTGTGGGTGGCCTCCGGCCACGTCGACGTGTTCAACGATCCGCTGGTGGAATGCCTGAACTGCCACAAGCGCCACCGGCAGGACCACATGCAGGAGGCGTACGCCGAGAAAAAGGGGATCAGTGACCCCGATTCGGTGCCGATGAGCGACATCGTCTGCCCGGACTGCGGCACCAAGGGGCAGTGGACCGAGCCGCGTGACTTCAACATGATGCTCAAGACCTATCTCGGCCCGATCGAATCCGAGGAGGGTCTGCACTATCTGCGACCGGAGACCGCGCAGGGCATCTTCGTCAACTTCGCCAACGTGGTCACCACCGCGCGCAAGAAGCCGCCGTTCGGTATCGGGCAGATCGGCAAGAGCTTCCGCAACGAGATCACCCCGGGCAACTTCATCTTCCGCACCCGCGAGTTCGAGCAGATGGAGATGGAGTTCTTCGTCGAGCCGTCGACCGCCCCCGAGTGGCACCAGTACTGGATCGACACCCGGCTGCAGTGGTACGTCGACCTCGGCATCGATCGCGACAACCTGCGGCTCTTCGAGCATCCCAAGGACAAGCTGTCGCACTACTCCGACGGCACCACCGACATCGAGTACAAGTTCGGTTTCGCCGGTAACCCGTGGGGCGAGCTGGAGGGTATCGCGAACCGCACCAACTTTGACTTGTCCACGCACGCAAAGCATTCCGGCGTGGATCTGTCGTTCTACGATCAGGCCAGCGACACCCGATACGTGCCGTACGTGATCGAGCCGGCAGCGGGTCTGACGCGTTCGCTGATGGCGTTCTTGGTCGATGCCTACACCGAGGATGAGGCCCCCAACGCCAAGGGCGGCGTCGACAAGCGCACCGTACTGCGGCTGGACCCGCGCCTGGCGCCGGTCAAGGCCGCGGTGCTGCCGTTGTCGCGCCATGCCGACCTGTCGCCGAAGGCGCGTGATCTGGCCGCCGAGTTACGCCAGAGCTGGAACGTCGAGTTCGACGACGCCGGCGCGATCGGACGCCGCTACCGCCGCCAGGACGAGATCGGCACCCCGTACTGCATCACGGTCGACTTCGATTCGCTGGAGGACCACGCGGTCACGATCCGCGAGCGCGACGCGATGACCCAGGAGCGGGTGGCAATCTCTGAGGTGTGGAACTACCTCGCGGTGCGCCTCAAGGGCAGCTGAGGCTTTTGCCGCGAGCGTGCGTGTCTGCGGCGGACACGCCGTCGAAATCACGAAGTTCACGCACGCTCAGGCCGCCATCCGGCGCATCAATGCGTTCTCGATGCGCCGCACCATGACCGCAGGGTGGTTGCGGACGTCGTCGGACACCACCGACAGCATGCTCCAGCCGATCTCCTGGAGTGCGGCTCGTTTCTGACGGTCCCGGGCGAACCGCTCCGGGTCGCTGTGCCAGTCGAACCCGTCGTACTCGACCGCGAGACTGGCGTCCGGCCAGGCGAAGTCGACGCGCCACATCCGCCAACTGCGGTCGACGAGCTCGTGCTGCAACAGGGGTGCGGGCAGCCGGCCGTCGATCATGGCCAGCCTCGCCTCGCTCTCCATCGGCGATTCGGCCCGAGGGTCTGCCAGCGGGATGAGGTCACGTACCGCCACGATGCCGCGCCGACCGGCCTGCGCCTTGGCAGCGATCGTCAGCTCCCGCCGGTCGCAGCTTCTACTGCGTAGCGCCGCGTCCAGCGTCGCCAACGCCCGTGGCCGCCGGAGGGACCGTGCCACCTCGACGGCGGTCCACGCCGCTGCAGTCGCCGGGCGGCCGTCCGCCACGCTCAACGGGGCACCGTCACGCCGGTGAACGACGAGGCCGTCGCAGTTGCGCAGTTGGTGTCTCGGCGGATTGAGCGCATGGATGTCCCGGGTGTCCTCGGTGTCGAAGCCGTACGCGGCGGCCGCGGTGCCCAGACATATCGCGACGGGCTCGCCGGCCCGCAGGTCGAGGCCGCGCAGTCGCGTCATGGTGTCCGGCTCGACCCGGCTGTACACGCCGGGCCACACCTTGATCAGACGGCCGTCGCGGATCTCGATGTCCAGCCGACTGCGGCTGCAGAATTGCAGCAGCTGGCCGGATGTCGCGACGCCTCCCTGCGCGCCGAACACTTCGTCGAACGCGTTCATGGTCACGATCGTCAGCCGACGACCCGGCTTCACAGCGCGCCGGGCTGCCGGCCTGTGGATCAAGTTCGGGTTGGGGATGAACAGCGCCCGACGAGCGTGCGTGAAGTTCGGATAAGTGGCGGCGTGGCGCCCGCAGACACGCACGCTCGCGGGGGAGGCGACGAGGGCGGTTAGAAGCGGCCGCCGCCTCCGCTGAAGCCGCCGCCGCCGAAGCCCCCACCGCCGCTGAAACCGCCGCCGAAGCCGCCTCCGCCGAACCCACCACGCAGCGCGCCCGAGAGCAGGTTGCCGATCAGGATGCCGCCGATCACCGCGCCCATCTGACCGCCCCCGCCCCCGCCACCGCCGTACGGGCCGTTGAAATGCCGCTGCGCGGCGGTGACGTCCGAGTTGGCCAGCGACTGGGCCTGCGCGGCGAGCATCGCTGCGCCGTTGGCGTGGGCGATGGCCTCGTTCAAGTTCGTCTCGCGCTTGTCGCGAGCGGCCTGCAACTGGCGCACCGCCTCCGCGAGCCGGGTCCGCGCCTCCGGCCCGATTGCCCCGCGGCGGGTGTCGATGTAATCCGACACCGCCCTCACCCGCGACTGCGCGTTGAACAGCGCCTGGTCGAAGGTCCGGCTGAGCCTCTCGATGGTCTCGCGCTCCTGCGCGACCTCGGCAAGCAGCCGGTCGAGTTCCGCGTCGGCTTGGGTGAGCTGGGTGAACGCACCGAGAGGATCGCTGCTGCCGGTGCTTTGCGCGTGCGAAACCGCTTGCACGGCAGCATCCCTGGCCGCGCTCAGCTCGGTGGCCACCGCGACGTTGCCCTGCCCCAGCTGCGCCCCGGCCTGTTTGATGCCGTTCTGGATGTCGGCGATGACGGCTGGTAGGCCGGTCACCGCCCGGTTGATGTCAGTGGACGCGCTGTCGACCGCGTCGAGCAGGGTGCGGGCCTGTCCGAGCGCGGCCTCCGCGGCGTGGATGGCGTCGACCAGGCCGCCCTGCTTGTCGGCGGGCCGGGACACCAGTCCCCGGGCCGTGCCGATGCTCTCGTCGGCGAATGCCAGCCGCTGCCGGGCCTCGTCGATGTTGTCGGCCACCGAAACCAGTGCGGTGTCGGCGAACTGGGACTTCAGGTGCTCCAGGGTCTGTTCGGCCGGTGTCAGCCGGGCGGTCAGGTCGACCATCTGCTGGGTCAGGGTGTCCAGCCTGCTGGGCGCGTTGATCACCAGATCCCGCAGTTGCGCGAACGCCTCCCGCTGCGCTTCGAGTTCCTGGTCGGCCTTCGCCGCGGCGACGATGACGCGGGTGAGCAGATCGCGGCGCTGCATCGGGGTCTCCGGCACCGCGTCGTCGAGGATGTGCCGCACGTTGAGCGCCTGGGCCAGCGTGGTTTTCGCGTTCGCCACCGCCCGGGTGAACGCCGCGGTGTCGTGCTCGCCGAACTCCTCGACGGCCAGCGCCAATTCGCTCTCGCTGGTGCGCACCTCGTTGTCCACGTCGACGACGATCTTGCGGGACAGGTCGTCGAGCGCATCCAGCGGGACCGACGCCAGCGCGTTCGGGTCCGACGGGTCCACCCGCTGGGCCGCCTCGAATTCGGCCTTGCGGCGCTTGCGCCGGCGGCGGCGCTGCCACACCACCAACAGTGCCAGCGCCAGCGCGATGACGGCCAGGGCGACCAGCACGCCGACCCAGCTGACCGAACCGCCGCCACCGCCGGCAAGTCCCTCGGCGGCCGCGACGGCCGCGCCGGCCCAGTCGCCGTTGCGCAGCAGTGGTTCGACGTCGTTGGTCCGGACCTTATCCACGTCGACACCGCGCACCGCGTCGGTCGGCGCCAGCAGCGCGTAGGCCCGGTCGACAGTCGCCACCGCCAGGATCGCGTCCCGATCGCCGAGATCGCTGCGCTGGTAAGTGGTCTGGGCCCACGTCTGCGCGTCCTGGCCGGAGAAGTCCTCGACAAACACCACCCACAGCCGGAGGCGCTTCTCGTTGTACAGTCGGTCGATCGCGGCCTGCACCTCGGCTTTCCCGGCCGCGTCGAGCGCGCCGGCATTGTCGGTCAGGTAGGTGGGCAGCCGCAGCGGCGGCTCGGCGGCGGCCCCGGGGGCGCAGAGAAGCCCCAAGGTCAGGATGGTGAGCAGCATGGGCAGCAGGCGGGCGACGCGCATGTCCGCCAATGTAGTGCGGCACACCCGGACGGCTGCGTTTACCGGGTGATCACCCCTGGCAGACTGTGCTTCGGTGAGCCCACGACTGCAGGACAGCTACGACGCGTTCGACCGCCAGCGCTTGGTGGCCGAACCGGCGAAGAGCGCCGGCCTGCCCGGGACCGACACCGAGCACCGCTCCGACTTCGCGCGTGACCGGGCCCGCGTCCTGCACTGTGCCGCGCTGCGCCGGCTCGCCGACAAGACCCAGGTGGTGGGCCCGCGCGACGGTGAGACGCCGCGCACCCGGTTGACGCATTCGCTGGAGGTGGCCCAGATCGGCCGCGGGATGGCGATCGGTCTGGGATGCGATCCGGACCTCGTGGATCTCGCCGGTCTGGCGCACGACATCGGCCACCCGCCCTACGGGCACAACGGGGAACGCGCCCTCGACGAGATCGTCAAGGCCTTCGGCGGTTTCGAGGGCAACGCCCAGAACTTCCGCATCCTGACCCGGCTCGAGCCCAAGGTGCTCGACGAGCACGGGCGCAGCGCCGGCCTGAACCTGACCCGGGCATCGCTGGACGCGGTGGCGAAGTACCCGTGGTCCCGTGAGGGCGGCCGCCGCAAGTTCGGGTTCTACGGCGACGACATGGCCGCAGCGCAGTGGGTGCGCGAGGGCGCACCCGCCCGGCAGCCGTGCCTGGAGGCGCAGGTGATGGACTGGGCCGACGACGTGGCCTACTCGGTGCACGACGTCGAGGACGGTGTCATCTCCGGCCGCATCGACCTGCGGGTGCTGGCCGACGCCGACGCCGCCGCCTCGCTGGCCCACGTCGGCGCCCAGTCGTTTCCGTCGCTGACCCCCGACGATCTGATGGAGGCCGCCGCGCGGCTCTCGCAGGTGCCGGTGGTGGCGGCGGTGGGCAAGTTCGACGGCACCCTGTCCGCGTCGGTGGCGCTCAAGACGTTGACCAGTGAGTTGGTCGGACGGTTCGCCAACGCCGCGTTGACCGCCACCCGCGAGGTTGCCGGCCCCGGGCGGTTGCGCCGGTTCGACGCCGAGCTGGCGGTGCCCAGCCTGGTGCGCGCCGAGGTGGCGCTGCTCAAGACCCTCGCGTTGCAATTCATCATGTCCGACCACCGGCACCTCCAGATCCAGGCCGATCAGCGCAACCGGATCCACGAGGTGGCGCTGGCGCTGTGGGGGCAGGCGCCGGGCAGCCTGGACCCCCAGTTCGCGGCGGAGTTCGCCGCGGCCCCCGACGACGGCGCTCGCCTGCGGGTGGTTATCGACCAGATCGCCTCCTACACCGAGGGGCGACTGGAACGAGTGCACGAAGCGCGCTCGCCCCGGCCTCTAGACTGAGCGGGTGGCGGCCGAAGCGACTCGAGGACGGGGCAGGATCCCCGACCGCGACATCGCCGCCATTCGTGAACGCGTCAACATCGAGGACGTCGTCGGCGACTACGTGCAGCTGCGCCGGGCGGGCGCCGACTCGCTGAAGGGGCTGTGTCCGTTCCACGACGAGAAGTCCCCGTCGTTCCACGTGCGTCCCAACCACGGCCACTTCCACTGCTTCGGCTGTGGCGAGGGCGGCGACGTCTACGCGTTCTTGCAGAAGATCGAGCACGTCAGCTTCGTGGAGTCCGTCGAGTTGCTCGCCGACCGCGTCGGCTACACCGTCACCTACACCGGCGGCGCGAACACCAACGTCCAGCGCGACCGGGGGAGCCGCAGCAGGCTGCTGGCCGCCAACGCGGCCGCCCAGGAGTTCTACGCCGAACAGCTTCAGAGCGACGAGGCCGCGCCGGCGCGCCAGTACCTGCTCGACCGCAACTTCGACGCGGCGGCGGCCACCACGTTCGGTTGCGGTTTCGCGCCGTCGGGTTGGGACACGCTGACAAAACACCTGCGGCGCTTGGGCTTCGAGTTCAAGGAGCTGGAGGCCGCCGGACTCTCGAGAGAGGGCCGGCGCGGCCCGATGGACCGCTTCCACCGCCGGTTGCTGTGGCCGATCCGGGCCAGCGGCGGCGAGGTCATCGGGTTCGGGGCCCGGCGCATCTTCGACGACGACCCGATGGAAGCCAAGTACGTCAACACCCCCGAGACCGTGCTGTACAAGAAGTCCTCGGTGCTGTTCGGGCTCGACCTGGCCAAGCGGGACATCGCCAAGTCGCACCGTGCGGTGGTGGTCGAGGGCTACACCGATGTGATGGCCATGCACCTGGCCGGGGAGACCACCGCCGTCGCGTCGTGCGGCACCGCGTTCGGCGACAGCCACCTCGCGCTGCTGCGCCGGCTGATGATGGACGACAACTGGTACCGCGGCGAATTGATTTTCGTGTTCGACGGCGACGCCGCGGGGCAGGCCGCCGCATTGAAGGCGTTCGACGGGGACCAGCAGGTGGCCGGAAAGTCCTTCGTCGCCGTCGCCGCCGACGGGATGGACCCGTGTGACCTGCGGTTGCGCTCCGGCGACGGTGCGCTGCGTGACCTGGTGGCGCGCCGTATCCCGATGTTCGAGTTCGCCGTCCGCAGCCTGATCCCGGCCGGCGACGTCCTGGACAACGACCCGCAGGCCAAGGTTGACGCGCTGCGCCAATGTGTCCCGCTGGTGGCCCGGATCCGCGACTACGCGCTACGCGACGAGTACGCGAGGCGCCTCGCGGGATGGACAGGCTGGAACGACGAGGGACAGGTGCTCAGCCGCGTGCGTGAGGAGGCGACCAGGCGGGGCATGCCCGAACGCTCCCGCCGCCGTGGAGCCGCCGCCGAGCAGGCGCCGAACGCCCGGAGCGCGCCCGCCCCGCAGATGGCCAGGCCGGACCCGGCCGATCCGACGTTGTGGCCGCAGCGCGAAGCCCTGAAGTCGGCGCTGCAGTACCCGGCGCTGGCCGGGCCGGTGTTCGACTCGCTGGCCGCGGACAGCTTCACCCATCCCGGCTACGCCGCGGTGCGCGCGGCCGTCGAGGCCGCCGGCGGCACCGGCTCAGGCATCACCGGCGCACAGTGGATCGAGAGGGTGCGCGACCGGGTGGCCGGCCCGGAGACGGCGAGCCTGGTCAACGAACTCGGCGTGGAAGCCATCAACGCCGACGACGAGCGGCTGCCGCGCTACATCGGCGGCGTGCTGGCCCGCCTGCAGGAGGTGTGGATCGGCAGGCAGATCGCCGAGGTGAAGTCGAAACTGCAGCGGATGTCGCCGGTGGAGCAGGGCGACGAATACCACGCGCTGTTCGGGGACCTCGTGGCGATGGAGGCCTACCGGCGCAGCCTGCTGGAACAGGCCAGCGGTAACGACCTGACTGCGTGATGCCGATAGGCGGGTTATGGTGGTCGCGTTGAACCGTCGGGGAGAAGGTGGGTTGTGATGGGCAGGATCCAGGGCAACAGGATGCGGCTGATCGCCGGGGCCATCGCCGCCGCCGCGGTCGCCGTCCCTCTCTACGCGGTCGCCGGCGTGAACGCCGCGGAGGCCAACGCCGGGCCGCGCTGCCTGGCGTGGTTCGGCAACAAGGAGGACGGCAACTGCCTGTCCTACTCCAACGGTTCAGGCGCCACGATCGGCACCCCGCAGATCGGTTTCGGTGACAACGGCTTCGGTTTCTACACCGGCCCGCTGCTGCCGGGCACCACGATCAGTCAGGGCATCGGCGGCAACTAGGGGTTCTTCCTCACCATCGGCTCCGGCTCGAGAACCTCGGTGCCGGAGTCGATGCGTGTCAACTTCACCATCGCCGGGTCGGGGGACACCCGCTCGGCGATTTTGCGTCGCCCGGCTTCGATGACGGCCTTGGCCGCCGGGCTGCCGGTGACGGCCCGGTAGGTGCCCGCGATCTGCTCGAAACGCCGCCGGCCGGCCTTCGTTCCCATCACGTAGCCGACGGCCGCTGCGGCGACATACCCGATCACAGGGCTCCTCCCGGAGGTCTCGAAGTGAGGTGACGTGTCGGGTTCCATCCTGCCTCACGACGGGCTGTACGCGCCGGGCCGGGAGCGCATTGGCACCGTCGCGCCGACGTAGGCTAGAGTGCTCTCTGGCCCGCGGCGCAGACCGCGGGAGGGCAATCCCCTGTAGCTCAATTGGCAGAGCATTCGGCTGTTAACCGAAGGGTTGCTGGTTCGAGTCCAGCCGGGGGAGCCATCAGTTCCCGCCCACCGCCCTGGGCGGTTTCCCGCCCGGGGGCAGTCGGCGAATCTCCTGTGGCCTCGGTGGGAACCCCCTGTCACGGCACGTCCGCACCGCAGTCGGGTGGATACGCTCCTCGCACCGACGCAAGCCTCCGATACTGAGTGTCAACGGGTTTCGCGTCCTACGACGACTACGGGAGCGACGCTCGCCACCATGTCCTTCTCGCCCCCGGTGCGCGCCACGGCGCCCTGTGGTGCTGCGCCGTGGGGCGGCTGCGGATAAGACGCGCGCTCAGAAGCGCTTTGACGGTTGCCCGCCGCGCCCGCATATTCTGAGGCGCATGCGAGTTGCGCGCCTTCAGGGCAGTCATGTGGCGCTGGCCGTGCTGGTCGCCGGCGTGACGGCCGCCGCCGGATGTGGCTGGAGTCCCCCGGCGCCGGCGCCGACGAGTGTGGCCGCCGACTGCGGCCCGGGCCCGACCCCGCAGGCCATCGAGTCCGAATTGTCGCTGCTGCCGCCGGGGTCGTGGCGTGAGACCGCCCGCGGCAGCGCCGCAGACTGTCGGCTGCAGTGGGCGGTGGTGACCTCCGGCGATCAGCCCGACAGCCCGCAGCAGGTGTTGTTCTTCGACGGTGACGAGCCCGTCGGTTCACCGACGATGGACCCGCGGCCCTACATCACCGTGACCCCGCAGGGCCAGCACGACGCCGTCGTGCAGTACCAGTGGCGGCAAGGCCGGGACGAGCCGTGCTGCCCGACCGGTATCGGCACCGCCAAGGTCACACTCGAGGAGGGCAGGCTGACGGTCCTGGACCCGATACCGGGGCCCTGACGTCCGCTAGATGGTCCCCGCGCTGGTCGCGTTCTGCGGGGTGTGCTCGTCGGCGTCGGGGATGTGCTCCGGGTGCAGCATCTCGGCATAGCGCAGCTGCTCGGGGATGCCGAATCCGTCGACGAGCATCTCGGCATAGGGGCGTAGGCGCCGGCAACGGTCGTTGATGCCCCGGGTGACGGCCTTGGCGCGCTCGGTGGACAGGAACCGGTGCTCGACGAACCAGGCCTTGTCCTCTTCGATCACCGACAACGCGTACAGGTCGCACACCATGCCCAGGATCTCGCGGGCCAGGCGGTCCTGGCAGGCGTCGATGCCCGCGACGAAGGCCTCCAGCACGATGCGGTCGATGTGGGCCTGCGCGACGTGCAGCACATGGTCCTGCACCGAGTTGAACGCGTCGAAGGCGCTCATCTCCTTGGCCTTGCTCTGCAGCCGCCGCGCCACCGACGAGATCATGTACTCCTCGCGGTCCTCGAACATCTGGACCTGCGTACCCCGGTTGAAAAGGCTGCCCTCTTCCTCGTTGTCCTGCCGGGTGTCCAGGATGGTTTGCATGATCGTCTGTGCCGCAGTGCGTTTGAGCACCCGCTCACCGGCGAAGTTGGCCGCGAAGCGTACCCACTCGACCGGGCTCATGCCCTTGATGTCGTCGGCGTAGGCGGTCAGCAGCTCCTTGGCCACCAGCTGGAACAGCACGTGGTTGTCGCCTTCGAACGTGGTGAACACGTCGGTGTCGGCCTTCAACGCGATCAACCGGTTCTCGGCGAGATAGCCTGCGCCGCCGCACGCCTCGCGGGCCTCCTGGATGGCGCGGGTGGCGTGCCAGGTGTTGGCCGCCTTCAGGCCCGCGGCGCGGGATTCCAGCTCGCGCTGCTCCTCGGGGTCTGGGTCGTCGGCGGTCTGCAGTTCGTGGCAGCGGGCCACCAGCTCATTTTGAGCGAACTGCAGCGCGTAGGAGCGGGCGATCAACGGAAACAGCCGGCGCTGGTGGACGAGGTAGTCCATCAACAACACCTCACCGCCGTCGGGATCGGAGAACTGCCTGCGCTGCAACGCATACCGGGTCGCGATGTCGAGAGCGACGCGCGCGGCCGCGCCCGCGCTGCCACCGACGGTGACCCGACCGCGGATCAGGGTGCCCAGCATCGTGAAGAAGCGGCGGTTGGGGTTCTCGATCGGGGAGCTGTAGGTGCCGTCGGCGGCGACGTCGGCGTACTTGTTCAGCAGGTTCCCGCGCGGTACCCGGACGTTGTCGAACTGGATGCGGCCGTTGTCGACGCCGGGGAGCCCACCCTTGTAGTGGCAGTCCGACGTCGTCACGCCGGGCAGGTCGTTGCCGTCGTCGTCGCGAATGGGCACCACGAAGCAGTGCACGCCGTGCGTGACGCCGTCCGGGGTGATCAGCTGCGCGAAAACCGCTGCGACCCGGGCGGTCTCGGCTGCGCCGCCGATGTAATCCTTGCGTGACGAGGGGGTGGGGGAGTCGATGACGAACTCCTCGGTGGCGGGGTCGTAGGTGGCCGTGGTTTCCAGCGACTGGACATCGCTGCCGTGACCGGTCTCGGTCATCGCGAAACAGCCGAGCAGCTCGAGGTCGATCAGCTTCTTGACGTACGCCTGGTGGTGACGCTCGGTCCCCAGATTCTCGATGGCGCCGCCGAACAGACCCCACTGCACGCCGGCCTTGACCATCAACGACAGGTCGCTCATCGCCAGCATCTCGATCTGGGTGACCGCGGCGCCGACGTCGCCGTTGCCGCCGTGCTCCTTCTTGAAGCCGTCCTCGGCCGCGCCGCGGGCCGCCATGATCTTCATCTGCTCGGCGACTTTCGTGCGCGCGATGACGGTGTTCGGGGTGTAGTGCGGCCGGAAGATTGCGTTGCTGAGTTCCTGTCGCACCCGGTTCTTCACGTCACGGAAACGGCCGTCGAGTGAGTTGCGCAGATGCTCCGCGGTGGTGGTCATGATGCGACGGTAGCCCTCCGGGCGTGACCGCAAACTGTGATGTGGCAAACCCAGGTAAACCTCATCACCGGGGTGGTGGCGTGCCGGTGTTCAATCAAGCCCATGACGCAGCCGTCCGAGGGGCCGTCCGAGGCGCCACTGCAGGGGCCTCTGTCCCCGACCGGCAAGCCGCACGTCGCCGGCCATCGACATTCCGATGTGACCGGAGGTTGGTTGCGCGCGGCGACATTCGGCGCGATGGACGGTCTGGTGAGCAACACCGCCCTGATCGCGGGCGTGGCCGCCAGCGCCGACGCGCACACCGTCGTCATCAGCGGCGTGGCCGGATTGCTGGCCGGCGCGTTCTCGATGGCGCTGGGGGAGTACACGTCGGTGACGACGGCGAACGAGCAGATCGAGTCGGAGGTGCGGGTGGAGCGCCGCGCGTTCAAGAACTATCCGCAGGCCGAGCGCGCCGAGTTGGTGGCGATGCTGACCGACATGGGGATGAGCCCGGAGACCGCCGCCAAGGCCACCGAGGAGATCCACCGGGACGAGCACAAGGCCATGAATTTCCATCTCGTGCAGGAGCTTGGGGTGGATCCCCGCGAGAAGCCGTCGCCGTGGGTCGCGGCGATCTCGTCATTCTTCCTGTTCGCCGTCGGCGCGATCATCCCGTTGATTCCGTATCTGCTCGGCTACGAATCGCTGTGGGCCGGTCTGGCGTGCGGCGGGGTCGGGCTGCTGCTGGCCGGGGGCGTGGCGGCGCGCTTCACCCGCCGGCCGCTGATCTGGGCGGCGTCGCGGCAGCTGCTTCTCGGCGGAGTGGCGATCGCCGCGACCTATCTGGTCGGTTATCTGATCGGCGCTGCGGTGACCGGGTGATCAGCTGTCGCTGCCCACGGTGACCGCGCGCGCCTGATCGGTGAGCTCGTCGAGTTCGCTCTCCTCGACGTCGATGTGGCGCAGATGTCCGCGCGTCGCGACGAGGACGCCGGCCGCCAGCAGCAGCGCCGCCGTGCCCACCCAGAACGGCAGATGCACGTTCACCTGCTCGCCGAGCACGCCGGCCAGCCACGGCGCCACGGCGGCTCCGCCGAAACGCATGAAGCTGTAGGCCGCCGACGCGACACCGCGTTCGACGGGCGCGGCCTTCATCACCGTCTCGGTGATCAACGTGTTGTTGATGCCGATCCACAGTCCGGCGATCACCACGCATGTGGCCAGGACGGCCTTGCTGTCGGTGCCGACGGCCATCACGGCCAGGGTCAGCGCCATCGCGACCAGGTTCACCAGCAACGTCGGCACGGTCCCGAAGCGGCGCTGCAGGCGGGGTGCGACGAACACCGAGGTGAACGCCAGCGCGACACCCCATCCGAAGAAGATGAACCCGATCTGGTGGGCACTCAGGTCGAGCGGGAACGGCGTGAACGCCAGCAACGTGAAGAATCCGAAGTTGTAGAGCAGCGCGGTCACTGCCACCCCGAACAGGGCGCGGTGGCGCAGGGCGCGGAACGGGTCGGCCAGCGTCGTGGCGCGTTCGGCGCGGGGTGTGGCCGGAAGCAGGAACGTGGTCACGACGAGCGCGACGACCATCAGCACGGAGACCCCGAAGAACGGGCCGCGCCACGAGATCGAACCGAGCACGCCGCCGACCAGCGGGCCGACCGCGATGCCGACACCGAGTGCGGCCTCGTACAGGATGATGGCCTGCGCGACCGAACCTTTGGCCGCGTTGACGATGGTGGCCAGCGCGGTCGCGATGAACAGCGCGTTCCCCAGGCCCCACAGCGCCCGCCAGCCGACGATGCCCATCACCGAGTCGCTCATCCCGGCCAGGCCGGCGCCGGCGATGATGATCACCAACCCGAGCAGCAGCGTGCGTTTCGGGCCGATCCGGCTGGACACCACGCCGGTGACCAGCATCGCGACCCCCATCACCGCCATGTAGCTGGTGAACAGCAGCGACACCTGTGACGGCGTCGCGTCCAGGTTGTCGGCGATCGGCTTCAGGATCGGGTCGACGAGGCCGATGCCCATGAACGCGACGACGGAGGCGAACGCGACCGCCCAGACTGCCTTGGGTTGGGAACGAAGCATAGGAGAACTATATAGATCTCCAATGCATCGGCTCAAATCAGCGCGCCCCCGGACCCTGGGTCGTGGCGTCCTCGATGATCCGGCGCATGATGTCCACCGCGCCGGCCAGGCAGTCCCGCTCGGCGTCGGTCAGCCGCTCCAGGTGCGGGTCGATCGCCGCGCCGCGGTCAGCGCGAGCCTGCCGCAGCGCCGCGACGCCCTGCGGGGTGATCCGGATCAGCACCGCCCGTGCATCGTTCGGGTCGGCCGTGCGGGTGACCATGCCGGCGTCCTCCAGGCGGCGCACCTGTGTGGTCATGGTCGGTTGAGAGCAGTGGTCGAGTGCGGCCAGATCGGAGATCCTGGCCTCGCCGCGGTCCTCGATCGTGGACAGCAGGCGCGCCTGCGCGAAGGGCACCGGCATCCGGACCCGCTGATTGGCCAGCCGGTTGATCCGGGCCACCACCGCCAGCAGATCGGATCCGAGCGTCGTCGACATGCGCCCATGGTTACATAGGCGGGGCTATGTAAATCAAGGCGGGCCGTGGTCTCGGTCACAGCCCGGGCTGTCTGCCCGCGGCGGTACGACTGGCAGAATCGTGTGATGACATCGGCCGGACCGGAGCGCGTCCTTCGACGGACCGGCCCGCTCCAACCGGTCGAACTGGCCCAGGCCGCCGTCATGGCCGCGCTGTGCGCGGCGATCGCGATCATCGCCGTCGTGGTGCCCTTCGCCGCCGGACTGTCGCTGCTCGGGACCGTACCGATGGGGCTGCTCGCCTACCGATACCGGCTGCGGGTGCTGCTCGCCGCAACGGTGGCCGGCGGGATCGTCGCCTTCCTGATCGCCGGAATGGGCGGCTTCATGACCGTCGTGAACTGCGCCTACATCGGCGGCCTGACCGGGATCGTCAAACGTCGCGGCCGCGGCACACCGACCGTCATCGCCTGCGCGCTGGTGGCCGGCGCGTTGTTCGGGCTCGTCATCGTCGCCGCCCTGGCCGTGTTGAGCCGGCTGCGCAACCTGATCTTCGAATCCGTCACCGCCAACATCACCGGTCTGGCCGCGGTCCTCGAGCGCATCCCCGGCCTGGAGAGTCTCGCCGCGCGGCTCACCCGCGATTTCGCCACCGCGCTGCACTACTGGCCGTTCCTGTTCTTCGCCTCGGGCGTCGTCAGCATCACGTTCGTCAGCCTGGTGGGCTGGTGGGCGCTGTCGCGGGTGTTGGGCCGCCTGCTCGGCGTGCCCGACGTGCACAAGCTGGAAGCCCCTACCGACATCGGCGCCGTGGCTCCGGTTCCCCTGGAGCTGCGCGACGTCCGCTTCCGTTACCCCAACACCGACCACGACGCCCTCGGCCCGGTCTCGTTGCAGGTCCGCCCCGGGGAGCATCTGGCGGTGACCGGCGCCAACGGCTCGGGCAAGACGACGCTGATGCTGGTGTTGTCCGGGCGCGAACCCACCGCCGGGACCGTGGAGCGCCCGGGCGCGGTCGGATTGGGCAGGATCGGCGGCACCGCGGTGGTGATGCAGCATCCGGAGAGCCAGGTGCTGGGCACCCGTGTCGCCGACGACGTGGTGTGGGGCCTGCCGCCGGGGGCCGCCATCGACGTGGACCAGCTGCTCGCCGAGGTCGGGCTCGACGGGTTCGCCGAGCGCGACACCGGCGGACTGTCCGGTGGCGAACTGCAGCGGCTTGCGGTCGCCGCCGCGCTCGCCCGCGACCCGGCGCTGCTGATCGCCGACGAGGTCACCAGCATGGTCGACCAGGACGGCCGCGAGGCGCTGATGTCGGTGCTGTCTGGGCTGACCACGCGGCATCGGACCGCGCTGGTGCACATCACCCACTACAACAACGAGGCCGAGGCCGCCGACCGCACGGTGATGCTGGCCGGCAACGGCGCCGCCGACAACACCGAGATGGTCGAGCAGGCGGAGGTGCCGGCACCGGCGGCAGCTCCCGACGCGACGCGAGGAGTCCCCGTCCTCGAGCTCGTCGGCGTCGGCCACGAGTACGGCAGCGGGACACCATGGGCGAAGGCCGCACTGCAGGACATCGACCTCACGGTGCACGAGGGCGACGGTGTGCTCATCCACGGCCTCAACGGCTCCGGTAAGTCCACACTGGCCTGGATCATGGCCGGCCTGACCGTGCCCACCACCGGCAGTTGCCTGCTCGACGGCAAACCGGTGTCCGAACAGGTTGGGGCCGTGGCGATCTCATTCCAGGCCGCGCGGCTGCAGCTGATGCGCAGTCACGTCGCCCACGAGATCGCCTCGGCCGCGGGATTCTCGGTGCGCGACAGCGACCGGGTCATCGCCGCGCTGGCCAGCGTCGGACTCGACCCGGGCCTGGCGATGCGACGCATCGACCAGCTCAGCGGGGGCCAGATGCGTCGGGTGGTGCTGGCCGGTCTGCTGGCACGCTCACCCAGGGCCCTGATCCTCGACGAACCGCTCGCCGGTCTGGACGCCGAATCACAGCGGGGTCTGTTGCGGCTGTTGGAGGATCTGCGCCGCCGAGAGCGCCTGACCGTGGTGGTGATCTCCCACGACTTCGCCGGCCTCGAGGAGTTGTGCCCGCGCACAGTGCATCTGGAGAACGGTGTGCTGAGTCCCGCCCCGGCCACCGCGGGCGGACGGCCGTGACCGCCGCGGAGCCGCGCAAGCCGCGCCGCCAGGTGGTGCTGCTGCGGCCGGTGCCCGGGGACACTGTCATGCACCGGCTCTGGGCGGGCTCGAAGCTGCTGATCGTCGCGGGGATCGGGGTGCTGCTGACGTTCTACCCGGGCTGGGTGCCGATCGGGGCGGTCGCGCTGCTGGTCGTCGTCGGCGCGGTCATCGCCCGCATCCCGAGGGGCGTGTTGCCCACGATCCCGGGCTGGCTGTGGTTCCTGCTGCTGCTGGGCGGGGTCACCGCCACCTTCGCCGGCGGAAGCCCGGTGCTCGACCTCGGATCCGTCGAGATCGGCCTGGGCGGGCTGCTGAACTTCCTGCGCATCACCGCGCTGTCGATCGTGCTGCTGGGCCTGGGCGCGATGGTGTCGTGGACCACGAATGTGGCCGAAGTCGCGCCCGCGGTGGCCAGGCTCGGCCGACCGCTGCGCGCGCTGCGCATCCCGGTCGACGACTGGGCGGTGGCGCTGGCGTTGGCGCTGAGAGCATTTCCGATGCTTGTCGACGAGTTCAGCGTGCTGTACGCCGCGCGGCGGCTGCGCCCGCGCGAGGTGGACGGCCGCCGCGGTCCCCGGATCCGGCAGCGGTTGTCCAGCCTGATCGACCTGCTCGCCGCCGCTGTCACGGTGGCGTTGCGCCGCGCCGACGAGATGGGCGACGCGATCACCGCGCGGGGCGGGGCCGGACAGATCTCGGCCGTCCCGTCCGGGCCCAAACGCCGCGACTGGCTGGCGTTCACCGTCGTGATCGCGGTGTGCGGCATCGCACTCGCGCTGGAGCTGACCGTCCTGGGCACCAGCGCCATCCAACGCTGAACCACTACGGTGTGAAGGCGTGACAGCCCGAACCGTCGATCCGGACTTCCTTGCGCTGCCGCGCCACGCGCTCGCCGATGCGGCCCTGACCGCCGCGACGCAGGCGGGCGCCAGCTACGCAGACCTTCGCATCCACGCCATCACCACCGAGTCCGTGCAGTTGCGCGACGGCGCGCTGGAGACCGCGGTCACCGATTACGCGATCGGGCTGGCGGTGCGGGTGATCGTCGACGGCACTTGGGGGTTCGCCTCGCACGCCGAACTGGACACCGCTGCCGCCGCCGACACCGCCCGGCGCGCCGTGCGGATCGCCACCACGCTGGCGCCGTTGAACGCCGAGCGCATCGAACTCGCGCCCGAGCCGGTCTACCGGGACGTCTCCTGGGTGTCGGACTATCGGATCGACCCGTTCGGGGTCCCGGCCCGGGACAAGATCGCGGTGCTGGAGGACTACTCCGGCCGGTTGCTCGCCGCCGACGGGGTGGATCACGTGTCGGCCTGGCTGAACGCGGCCAAGGAGCAGACCTTCTACGCCGATACGTTCGGTTCGGCGATCACGCAGCAGCGGGTACGGGTGCTGCCCAGCCTGGACGCCGTGTCCGTCGACGCGGCGGCCGGGTCGTTCGAGTCGATGAGCACGCTGGCCCCGCCGACCGCGCGCGGTTGGGAAGCGGTGGCCGGTGACGAGGTCTGGGACTGGTCCGGCGAATTGGCCGAACTCCCGACGCTGCTTGCCGAGAAGGTCAAGGCGCCCAGTGTGGTCGCCGGCCCCACCGATCTGGTCATCGACCCCACGAACCTGTGGCTGACCATCCACGAGTCGATCGGCCACGCCACCGAGTACGACCGCGCGATCGGATACGAAGCCGCCTACGCCGGAACGTCGTTCGCCACCCCGGACAAGCTCGGCCGGATGCAGTACGGCTCCCCGGTGATGAACGTGACCGCCGACCGGACCGTGCAGCACGGACTGGCGACAGTGGGCTTCGACGACGAGGGGGTGCGCGCGCAGAGCTGGGATCTGGTGCGCGACGGGGTGTTCGTCGGATACCAGCTCGACCGTGTGTTCGCGCCGCGGCTCGGAGTGGGCCGGTCCAACGGCTGCTCGTACGCCGACTCCGCACATCACGTGCCGATCCAGCGGATGCCCAACGTATCGTTGCAGCCGGGACCGGAGGACCTCGGCGTCGCGGACCTGATCGCGCGGGTGTCCGACGGGCTGTACATCGTCGGTGACAAGAGCTGGTCGATCGACATGCAGCGCTATAACTTCCAGTTCACCGGTCAGCGCTTCTACCGGATCCGTAACGGCAGGCTCGACGGCCAGGTGCGTGACGTCGCCTACCAGGCGACCACCACCGATTTCTGGGGTGCGCTGGAAGCTGTTGGCGGACAGTCCACATGGCGTCTCGGTGGGGCATTCAACTGCGGCAAGGCCCAGCCCGGTCAGGTGGCCGCGGTCAGTCACGGCTGCCCGGCAGCACTGTTCCGGGGTGTCAACGTGCTGAACACGCGTGAAGAAGGCGGGCGCTAGACACATGATCGGAGCACAACTGGTAGTCGAGGTTGCGCTGAATGAGGCGCGCAGGCTCGGCAGAGCAGACGAGACCATCGTGCTGGTGACCGACCGGGTGGATGCGTCGCTGCGGTGGGCCAACAACACAATGACCACCAACGGTGAATCGACCAGCCGCACCACCACCGTCATCTCGGTGGTGCGCAAAGGCGAGGACGCCCACGTGGGGTCGGTGCGTTCCAGTGCTGTGGACCCGGCCGTCATCACCGATCTGGTGTCCGCATCCCAGAACGCGGCGGCGACGGCACCGCCCGCCCGCGACAACGCCCCGCCGCTGCCCGGCGGGGACACCCCGGCCGACTGGGACGCCGGTATCCCGCGCACCGGCGCGGAGGTGTTCGGCGGGGTGGCACAGGCTCTGGCGCAAGGCTTCCGGGGCCGCGACACATTGTTCGGTTTCGCCCGCCACGAACTGGAGACGACGTTCGTCGCGACCTCGACGGGTCTGCGCCGGCGCTTCACGCAGCCGACCGGCTCGGTGGAGATCAATGCCAAACGCGACGGGGCCAGCGCATGGAGCGGGGTCAGCACCGCCGACTTCTCTGACGTGCCAGTGGATTCCATGCTCGACGACCTGGCGACGCGGTTGTCGTGGGCGCAGCGCAGCGTCGAACTGCCGGCCGGCCGGTACGAGACCATCATGCCGCCGTCCACTGTGGCCGACATGATGATCTACCTGATGTGGTCGATGGGCGGTCGCGGCGCTCAGGAGGGCCGCACGGCGCTGGCCGCGCCGGGCGGAGGCACACGGGTGGGGGAGAAGCTCACGTCGCTGCCGCTGACGCTGTACTCCGATCCCCGCGCGCCGGGCCTGGAATGCTCGCCGTTCGTGACGGCGACGAGTTCGTCGGAACGGGCGTCGGTCTTCGACAATGGCATGGCGATCGACCGGGTGGACTGGATCCGAGACGGAACCGTCAACGCGCTGGCCTATCCGAGGGCGGCCGCGGCGGAGTTCGGCCAGCCGGTGGCGGTGGCGGCGGACAACCTGTTGATGACCGGCGGCACGGCGAGCCTGCAGGACATGATCGCCGGCACCGAGCGGGGGCTGCTGCTCACCACGCTGTGGTACATCCGTGAGGTCGACCCCTCGGTGCTGCTGTTGACCGGGCTGACCCGCGACGGCGTGTACCTGATCGAGGACGGCAAGGTCGCCGCCGCGGTCAACAACTTCCGTTTCAACGAGAGCCCACTGGACCTGCTGCGCCGGGCCACCGAGGCCGGCGTCAGCGAGGTCACGTTGCCGCGTGAGTGGGGCGACTGGGCCACCCGCGCCAGCATGCCGTCGCTGCGGATCCCCGACTTTCACATGTCCTCGGTCAGTCAGGCGCAATAATGCGCTGGTGACCGATCACGAGTTGCCTAAGCGGTTGGCAGACATGGCCGCGCTGTCTTCCGGTGAGCCGCGCGCGGACACGCTGATCCGGCTGACCTGCGGGCGGGCGCTGTCGCTGCCGCCGTTGCCGCCCCCGGTCGATCTGGCCGACGAACACACCGAGCATGACGCCGTGCTCGTCGCGTTCGCCGAGCAGTTCACCGTCGACGTGACCGGCATCGGGGACAATCAGCGCCAGCGCTTCCTGAAGACTTTCGGGGACAACGCTTTTCGGGCGGTGGTGGCGATCTACGTCGCTGACTTCCTGCCGCGGGTGTGGGCCGGGTGCGACGCGCTCGGCATCGGTAAGCCCGGGTGGCGGGCCGAGATCCAGCTCGACACGCAGACCGATCCGGTCGGTGCGGTGCTGGGCGGGTTCGTGCCCGCGGTGGCACGGTTGCGCGAGCTGGACCCGGTCACCACCGAGGTGGTGCGGCTGCGCGGGGCCGAGGCGCACGACTGCCGGCTGTGCAAATCGCTGCGCGAAGGTCATGCGCTCGATGCGGGCGGGTCAGAGCAGCTGTATCGCCAGATCGCGGACTTCGAGACGGCCGACGGGCTGACCGCGGCGCACAAGGCGGCGCTGCGCTATGTCGATGCGCTGATCTGGTCGCCGTCGCGCATCGATGCCGGGGTCGCCGAGGAAGTTCGCCGGCATTTCTCCGAGACGCAGCGGCTGGAGCTCACGCTCGACGTGATGCGCAACGCTGCGAACAAGATCGCGGTGTCGCTGGGAGCCGATGCGCCGCGGGTGGCCGAGGGCACCGAACGCTACGAGGTCGACGAGCGGAGCCAGACGATATTCGCCTGACCTGCCGTGTGCGACCATGGTGGCCGCACATCGTGCCGGGGCGGTAGCTCAGTCGGTTAGAGCCGTGGACTCATAATCCATTGGTCGCGGGTTCGAGCCCCGCCCGCCCCACGTCAGAGGGTGTTTTTCAAGATCGAATCTTGGAACTCATCGTTTATTCACCGTTTATGACGGTCTTCGCAGGTCGTATGGCCTGTCGCCAAGCCTCGCGCACCGCGACGAGGGCTTCGGCTGCGGAGACGTTGAGGCGGGTCTGTCCGGCCAGCTGGGCCTGCCACTCGGCGTCCGTCGGGGCCCGGTCGAACATGCGCAGCGTCGGCGCCTTGTTGGTTGGTCCGTACCGCCGAAACAGCGCGGCGGCCTCCGCGTCGATAGCACCGACCCGGCTCAGCGCCCACAGGTCCCAGAGGTCGCGGGCTGCGTGCCGGTCCGTCCATGTCGCCGTCTTCGACGCCGCGAACGCGGGGAGGGTCGGCACAAGCAGTTCAGCAGCGGGTGCGTCCGCATAGCGCTGAAACAGAGCGCGGCGTTCCGTCGGCCAGACGACCCGGTCGCGTGCGGAGAGCAGTTGGAGGCGGACCGGGCGTCCGTCCGACGGGCGCAACAGCACCGGCAGGGTGTCTGCAGTACCGCTGAGTGCGGGTTCGACGGTCAGCCGGCCATGGGTGCGCGCGACGGCGCGGGAGAGTGTGGCGTCGAGCTCGGCGGCCAACTCTTTGCGGCTGCCGATGGCGATGAGGTCGATGTCTTCACTGAGCCGTCCGTCGGGGAGGTGGGTGCGTGCCAGGGCGGTGCCGCCGATGAAGTGGAGGTGGTCACCGAACTCACGGCTGAGGAACGCGAGGATGTGGGAAATGAGGTGGTCGCGCTCGACTTGTTCGGTGGACACGCCGAACTGCGTGGCGACCGAATCGCGTTCGTCAGGATCCATGAGCAACCCCTGCCCAGTCTTCTGCCCGACGCAGGGAAGCCAGGCGGCGCTGTGCGGTGGCGAGCTGGCGCAAACGGTCTGGATCCGCTCGTGCGTAGAGGGCTTCGACGGCGGCGGGGACGTCGGCTGCGCTGTCGCCGAGGGTGGGACGGTGCGCGAGGTCGAGGATGGTTTGTTCGGGCGTCGTTGCCAGTGTGGGGCCCAGGTCAGTGCGGACGCGTTCGGCGTCGAGTTCTGCGGTGTTGCGTTTGACGAACCGTACGACCGCCGGCCGGTCGGTGAGTGTGATGGGGCGGTGTTGGCGCGGTACCGCCACGATGGCGGTTGCCAATGCACGAGGAATCGCGCCGTGCAGGCGCGCGGCGCTGAGTCCCATGACGACGATGTCGTCATGGCCGTAGATCGTCGTGGCGATTCCGGCGGCGGCGACTTCCAGATCAGGAATCCATTTGCGGCGCAACATTTCTTGGGGAATGACGACGTAGTAACCGTTGGCGAGGCGATGGAGCAGGCCGCGCTCGTGGAGCCGCGCGATCTCGGGGCCCGGGTATGCGTAGGTGTCCTCGGCCTGCCCGGTGCGGAAGGTACGCAGTGGGCGCGCGGCGAGGCCGGCGGGGACCGCCGTGCTGTGTCGCCTTGCCATAATCCATCCTCCATTGTGCGAATCATAGGCTATTAACCTATAAAATGCATACTTTTCAAGTTTATTGACCGTCGGGATCTTCGACTGCGCGGTCGAGCAGATCGGCCACTTGTGTATGGACCCGGCCGCGGCTCATGTAGCGGTCTTGAGTCATGCTCATCCGCCCAAGGCGTCACCGCCGACACCAGCCACGCCGTCCTCGGCGAAAGCGCCACCCGAAACCTGCTCTACGTAGCCATGACTCGCGGCCGCCAACATAGTTATTCCTCTGCGTCACTTGACGCTGCGGTCTGCCGTGCATCGCATGCGTCGTCTGTGCTGGGGCAGCGCTGGTCGAATTGGCTAATCCCGCGGCGCTGAGCGTCCGATTAACGCAGTAACAAGCGCGGCCTGACACTTAGTACTCCATGTTTACGTGCCATTCCCACTGGGCAGCTTCCTCGTCTACGAACTGATCAAACCGTTCAGCTTCGAGCGCTGCATTGACCTTGTTGCAAAACTCTCGGTCGTACCGGACGTCAAGTCCAGCTTGGATCCAGGTCCACGCCGGCCACATAAGAATGTCGGCTACCTCGGCCTCCCATCCATCGAAGACGGCGCACACCTTCGTGAAGTCACTCTCCGCGGCGGGCACCAGTGAGAATTGCGGGCTATGGCGTACTCGGGTCATATTTCCCGGAATCGCCCCCACTCCAGGAGCATGAAAATAGGTGGTCGCACAATCTTTGCCAAAGGCGCCGTGGCCATACGTGTTCCTATACCTTTCGGCGATGGTGTTAAGCCGTGAGAAGTAGTCGCCCGCGATCCCCGTTAAGTCACCGAGGACGTAACGATACTTGTCAGCCCAGGACAGTTTGATGACCTCGCGGACATCGATCGCCTTCGAATTATGCTCTGCGAAGAAAGGGATGGATAAAACAAGCACATGCTCGATCACGGAAAAGTAGGCGCCGCACATCGCGACGATATTGTAGAACGCTTCTCGTTCCTCTCGTGCGATCCAGAAGCCTCCCCCAGGCGCTTTTTCGGGAATGCGCCCCTTTCCGTCGAGAGCGAGCTGGGCGCCTTCGCGGAAGTACTCGTACGTGAGTCGTAACGCTTGGTACTGATTCTGGAGGGTCACGTTACCTTCCGCGATTTGGCGGTCGGCAACGTCGGCGAGCAGCAATTCTGCGGAGCGCTGACTGGCTGCGAGGCGCCCTAGAAAACTCCGTGCCCAAGCGTTCGCAGCGTCTTGACTGTCGGTCGGATACGAGAACGATAGCCGGAGGCCGAACTTTCGATGCGAAACGATGAAAAGCCAGTCGCCGTGTGTGAACGGGTATTGCCAGGCCGTCTTTTCCGCCCTCCCCAGGTCCTTGCATCCGCAGCTAACCAGGATGTAGCGAATTAGTGGCGGAACAGGAAATGTCTTCGCAGACATTTGTATCTCGCTGCCCGCGAGTTGGCCGTGTCTGGTTCTGTACCAAGACTGGACCTCGCTTGCATCAACCGGCGTAATCTCTGAGAGCAGATCATCGATGGTCCGCAGCGACTTTTTCTTGGGCACAATTCAGTCATTGTGCCCAACGCGTGATCTCCCGTCCAGCATAGTTTTGGCAGGTAAGTAGAGTCGGCGGTCGTGTTTCCGAATCTTCGGACCGGCGTCGTACTTCCAAAGCCTCTAGGGTGCTTGATTCAGTCGGTTTCGCGTGTAGCCTGCGAGTTTAGGTAAGGGCTCGCGTGAAAGTCCAGCAATAGCGCTTGCGTACCAACCGCGTACCTCCTAGCGACGGCTTTTCCGGATCTTTTGCCTTGACCTGCGCGCTCGCAAACCGCTAGCGCTGGGATGTTCGGTGCAGCATCATCGGTGGCCGTGGGGAGCAATGATCAATACCTGTGGATGAGGCTCGGCGAGGTGGCCTGAAAGTGGGCGCACCTTCCCGAGGATGATCATCACGGAATCAGGTATTCGATCAAGACCGGCGTTGGCGCGCTGGTTGGGAAGGTACGCCCATGCTCACCGTAGTTCACGATGCCGAGGA